>JBGSJD010000630.1:0-4639 GCA_041742195.1 Hyphomicrobiaceae bacterium | reverse complement strand
GACGATCTGCACGCTCGGGTGCCCGATCAGCGCCTTGACGTCGTCGGCATCGCGAACGAGCGCTGCATTGAAGCGCGGCGTGAAATGGCGCGGCTGCCGCGGCGGCGGAGGCTCGTCGGTCACCGGGCGGCCTTCGGCCTTCCATTTCTTCAGGCCACCGTTCAGGACGGCGACATCCTTGTGGCCCATCGTGCGGAACATCCACCAGACGCGCGCCGCCGAATAAAGTCCCTCGCTGTCGTAGACCACGATGCGCATGCCGTCGCCGATGCCCATGGCCTTCACCTGGGAAGCGAACTGCACCGACGAGGGCAGCATGTGCGGCAATGGATTTTTCTTGTCGGCGACCACGTCGATGTCGAAGTAGAGGGCGCCCGGGATGTGCTCGCCGGCGTACTCCTCCTTCGCGTTGCGGCCCGACGTCGGCAGATGCTTCGAGCCGTCGAGGACGACGATATCGGGGGACTCGAGACGGGCCGCGAGCCACTCGGTCTCGACGATCCACTGGTCGGGATTATTCATCGTTTCTCTCCCTGGAGCATGGTGCGTGATCAGGCCAGCACGACGCGGATGCGTCGGTTGATCTTGCCTTTTTTCTCGATCTTCGAGACGGCGAGGCGGCCGATTTCGCCGGTCTGGCGCACATGCGTGCCGCCGCAGGGCTGCAGATCGATCGTGCCGTCCGCGCCGATCGCGACGAGCCGGACCCGCCCGGAGCCCGTAGGCGGCTTGACCGCCATGGTCCGGACGAGGCCCGGGTTGGCCTCGAGCTCGGCGTCGGTGATCCAGCGCTCGCTGACGGGATGATCGGCTGCGACGAGCGCATTGAGCGCTTCGGTGAGCCGGTCCTTGTCGACGGTCGACGCATCCTCGATGTCGAAGTCGAGCCGACCCTCGCCGTCGCCGATCTGGCCTCCCGTGACGGGAAACTTGACCAGGCTGCACAGGAGATGCAACGCCGTGTGCATGCGCATGAAGCGGTGGCGGAGTTCCCAGTCGAGTTCGCCGGTCACGGCCTCCCCGATCTGCGGCAGTGCCGCGCCCTCGGCCGGCACGTGCGCGATGACGGACTTGTCGCCGGGCTCGTAGACCGTCGTGGCGATGGGGCAGACGCCGCCCGCGAACCGGATCGTTCCCCGGTCACCGGGCTGCCCGCCGCCAGCCGCGTAGAAGACGGTACGGTCGAGGACGAGACCGCCCCGCTCGTTGATGGCAACGACAGTGGCGTCGGCGGAGCGGAGATAGGCATCGCTCCGATAGAGCTGCTCGGTCATGCGGATGTCCTCGGGATCAGGTCGGATCGGGCGCCATCGCGGCACTTGGCGGCGCCGGTCGCGCCTCGGTGAGCCAGCGCGGCGCAGGCAGCCCCTTCTCGGCGAGAAACTGGGGATTGAAGAGCTTGGACTGGTAGCGGCTGCCCGAGTCGCAAAGGATGGTGACGATGGTGTGCCCGGGACCGAGTTCCCGCGCGAGACGGATGGCGCCCGCGACATTGACCCCCGAGGACGAGCCGAGATAGAGCCCTTCCTCCTCGAGGAGCTGGAAGACGATCCCGACCGCCTCCGCGTCCGGGATCTGGTAGGCATGATCGACCGCCAACCCCTCGAGGTTGGCCGTGATCCGGCCCTGCCCGATGCCTTCGGTGATCGACGAGCCCTCCGACTTCAGCTCGCCCGTCCGATAGTAGGAGTAGAGCGCCGCGCCCGGCGGATCGGCGAGTGCGATCTTGACGTCGGCGCGTTTCGCCCTGAGGCCCATCGCGACGCCCGCGAGCGTGCCCCCGGATCCGACGGCGCAGACGAAGCCGTCGACCTTGCCGCCGGTCTGCTCCCAGATCTCAGGCGCCGTCGTCGCGATGTGCGCCTCGCGATTGGCGACGTTGTCGAACTGGTTCGCCCAGACGGCGCCGTTCGGCTGCGATTTGGCCAGCGCCTCCGCGAGCCGCGCCGAATACTTCACGTAGTTGTTGGGGTTCTTGTAGGGAACGGCCGGCACTTCGACGAGTTGCGCGCCGAGTACCCGCAACGTGTCCTTCTTTTCCTGGCTCTGGGTTTCCGGGATCACGATCACGGTCCGATAGCCGAGCGCGTTGCCCACGACCGCCAGCCCGATGCCCGTATTGCCGGCCGTCCCCTCGACGATGGTGCCGCCCTTCGAGAGCTGCCCGCGCCGGACGGCGTCCTCGATGATGAAGAGCGCCGCGCGATCCTTCACCGATCCGCCCGGGTTCATGAACTCGGCCTTGCCGAGAATGGTGCAGCCGGTCTCTTCGGACGCGCGCCGGAGCTTGATGAGCGGTGTGCGGCCGACCGCGTCGGCAACACCATTGCGGATGGTCACGTGGCGTTTCCCTGGCTGAGAGGCCTGTCGTTCACACCGAAACCTAGTGCGGCGGGCCGTGGAAGGGAAGGCGTAGGTGCCCGATCGCCGGGAGTTTGCCTGATCACTGGGCAATGCCCCGATCCGGCACGCCCTGTCGCGCTGTTCTTTTTGCAGGCCTTGGCCGGTTACCTGTAAGCTTCGTCCAGTCCACCCCGGCATGGAGACGCCCCGTGTTCTACGAGACGCTCGAGAACAAGCATGGCCTGAAGCACGATCCGTTCAAGTCGTTGATGGTCCCCCGCCCGATCGGGTGGGTCTCGACCGTGAGCGCCTTGGGGGTCTGCAACATCGCGCCCTACAGTTTCTTCAATGCCGTCAGCGACCGTCCGGCCTACGTCATGTTCTCGTCGGCCGGCATGAAGGACAGCCTGCGCAATGTCCTCGAGACGAAGGAGTTCGTCTGCTCTCTCGCGACGTGGGATCTGCGCTACGAGATGAACGCGACTTCGGCGGCCGTGCCCCATGGCGTCGACGAGTTTCCCCTCGCCGGCCTGACCGCTGCCGCCTCGCGCCTGGTCAAGCCGCCCCGCGTCAAGGAGAGCCCGGCGGCGTTCGAGTGCCGCCTCTGGCAGACGCTCGACATGCCGGGCCTGCCGGGCAAGCCCTCCGCCTACACGGTGGTGTTCGGTGAGGTCGTCGGCATCCACATCGACGAGCGCTTCATCAAGGACGGCATCGTCGATACCGGCGCGATGCGGCCCATCTCCCGCCTCGGCTACATGGACTACGGCGTCCTCAACCCGGAGAACGTGTTCACCATCAATCGGCCGGAGGTCGGCGCCGACGGCAAGGTCGTGAACCTCCGCCCCGAGGGGACGTTCGACGGCAAGTATCGCTGACGCCCTCCGACCTGTCGGGGCTGTGCGGTTCGACCGCCGCCAGCCCCGCAGGCACGATCAGAACAGCTCTGTCAGTCCCTTGTCGACGAGTTGCCCCGCGCCGGCCTCGAACGCCCGTTTGATGTGCGGCACGACCTGCTCGATGTCGTCGATGACGTTGAAGCGAACCTCGAGCCCCGGCCGGATGAAGGCTTCCTGGCGCATGTGAGCGAGCAGCCTCTGGAGGGGGTTCCAGAATTCGGCGACGTTCGCGAGCACGACCGGCTTGTCGTGACGCCCGAGCTGCGCCCAGGTCAGCTGTTCGACGAGTTCCTCGAGCGTGCCGATCCCGCCCGGCAGTGCCACGAACGCATCCGAGCGCTCGAACATCAGCCGTTTGCGCTCGTGCATGTCCTCGGTGACGATGAGTTCGTCAGCCTCTTTGAGCATGCGCTCCTTCTCGGAGAGAAACGCGGGAATAATGCCGGTCACGTAGCCGCCGGCCGCGATCACGGCGCGTGCCGTCTCACCCATCAGCCCGAGGCTGCCGCCGCCATAGACGAGGCCGTAGCCGGCAGTGGCCAGCGCCTGGCCGAAGACGCGTGCGGCCGCCACATAGGCCGGATTGATGCCGGGCCCCGAGCCGCAGAAAACGCAGACATTGCGCTCCGGAGGCTCCTTTCCGGGCAGCGCGGCGTGAACGCCAGAGGCGGTCTTCGAAGTCGGATTGGTCATGGCTCGACAGTACCTGATCCTGCAGCGATCCGCAGCATCCGCCGCAAATCGCCATGAAGGTCGATCATGGCCGCAAGCGACGGCGGTTTCATGTCGAACGGAAGTGGCGGTGGCACCCGGTTCGGACGTCATAAAGTCGTCGCACGGGGCTGATCGCATCGATGAAGCGCCGCCCCATGGCGAGCACGGATCAACCAAGCTGGCGAGCGCCGTTCGGCGGATCTGCCGCCATCGAATAGAGTGCCCTGAAGCTGGGAGCGTGCCGACCTTGACGGCTGTGGTGCCGGGGTGCCGCCGCGGCACGGCCTGCAGGTCCCGGCGCAGACCTCCGAATGGATTCGAACGGTGAGTGAGGCGATGCCCCGAATGATCGTCCATCTGGTGCTGGCGCTCGGCCACGGCACATGGCTCGGCTTGTTTGCCTTGGCCATCGCTGGGGGGCTCCAGCTCCAGCCTGCGGCGGCCCAGGATGGAGCCGACGCCAGCGGCCCGCCAGCGACCGCCGAAACGCCGTCTCCCGAGAGCCGGTCCCGCGCAGAAGAGATGGCTCGCGACGTCAGCGGTGCCTTCGACACGTTCATCGGGAAGGGTGCTGTCCCCGTCAGCGACCGTACGCCCGCACCGCCACATCCGGTCGGGTCTCACGACGAGACGGCCGGCGACTGGCTCGCGCGCAACCGCCGTGGCTATGGCGATCTGATCGA
>JBGSJD010000629.1:0-3293 GCA_041742195.1 Hyphomicrobiaceae bacterium | reverse complement strand
GGGCAGGCCGCAGCCGCAAGGCGGCGGGCCGCTGCAGGTGGACGTGGACCAGGCCAACCTCCGGCCCCGGCCGATCGCTGTGCCGCCGTTCCTCTCGGACGATCCGCAACTCGGGCAGGAGGTCGCCGGCATCGTCTCGGCCGATCTCGAAAGTTCGGGGCTGTTCCAGCCGCTCGATGCGCGGTCGTTCATCGAGCGCATCGCCGACACCAACGTGGCACCGCGGTTCGCGGACTGGCGGTCGGTCGGCGCGGAAGCGCTGGTTGTCGGTCGGGTCGGGCGGACCAGTGATGGGCGGATCCGCGCCGAATTCCGGCTGTGGGACGTGGTGCTCGGCAAGCAGCTCACAGGCCAGCAACTGGCCACCAGCGCGCAGAGCTGGCGGCGAATCGCGCACATCGTCGCCGATCAGGTTTGGGAAAAGCTGACGCTCGAGAAGGGCTACTTCGATACGCGCGTGGTGTTCGTCGACGAGACGGGGCCGAAGCAGAAGCGCGTGAAGCGCCTCGCCATCATGGATCAGGACGGCGCCAGCGTCCGCTACCTCAGCACGGGGCAGGACCTCGTCATCACGCCGCGGTTCAGCCCGAACAGCCAGGACATCACGTACATGACCTACACGCGGGGCGAGCCGCGCGTGGTGCTCATGAACCTCGAATCCGGACAGCGGCAGGTTGTCGGCGACTTCCCGGGCATGTCGTTCGCGCCGCGATTCTCGCCGGACGGGCAGCGAATCGTCATGAGCCAGGGCGAGCGGGGCCTCACCGGGCTGCTCGAGATGGATCTCAGGTCCCGACAGATGCGCCGGCTGACGGAGTTGCGATCGATCGATACCGGTCCGTGCTATTCGCCGGACGGGCGGGACATCGTGTTCGAATCCGACCGGGAAGGCACCCAGCAGCTCTACGTGATGGGAGCGGGCGGGGGCGGGGTTCGGCGGCTCAGTCTCGGCGACGGGCGCTATTCGACGCCCGTCTGGTCGCCGCGCGGCGACTTCATCGCGTTCACGAAGCAGCTCGGCGGCCGCTTCCTGATCGGCGTCATGAAGACCGACGGATCGGGCGAGCGGGTGATCTCGGACGGGTTCCACAACGAGGGCCCCACGTGGGCGCCAAACGGCCGGTTTCTCATGTTTTTCAGGGAGCAACCCGGCGCAACAGGTGGGCCTCGACTGCACAGCGTGGACATCACCGGCTACAACGAACGGGTCGTGCGGACGCCGTCTTTCGCGTCGGACCCGGCCTGGTCGCCGCTGCTCAAATAGGCACGAGTCTTAAGCCGTCCTTTACGGGTTCCGGCTAGCTTCCCAAAACGCAGCTTCACGGCCACACGGGCTTCGGGAGATGTGTGTCGCCAGGGGCTCGGAGGCCGGCAATCTTCGATTCCTGGAGCGTTCAGGACCTCAATACCCTCGTGGCATTTCGGCATCTGGACGGTTGGAAAAGGCGTCGCGCGTGACCACCGTTCTTGATCTCGGATGCTGCCAGGGATACCCCAATTGAGCGATTGCCGATCCAGCTCTAGGAGAGAGAACATGAAGGCTGTCAAGGGTGCCATCGTCGTTGCGGCGATCCTGGCTACGGTTGCTGTTTCCGCGTGCCGTCGTGAGGAGCACCACGCGCCGATGAAGCTCGGCGCCGACGTGCCGGTGGCTGAGAAGGTCGCTCGCTAACGAGTGCTGCCCCGAGGGGGCAAAAGGAGAGAACTATGAAGGGCGCTATCGTTCTTGCAACTGTCCTTGCTGTTGTGGCTCTTGGAGCTTGCCGCAAGGAAGTGGGTCACGAGCCGATGAAACTCGGCGCTGATTCCGCTGTGAAGGAGCAGGTCGCTCGCTAAGGGCAACCAAGTGCGAGAGTACGGCGGCAGCTCCTGTCGCAAGCGTCTTGAGTTCTTGAGGCCGTCCGGTCAACGCCGGGCGGCTTCATTCGTTCGGGTTGACGATCCGCGACGGCCTGTCTTCGGCTCTGGGGACAACGATCACGTTGGCCTTGCGAGACTCGGCGGATACTGCAAGACCGCTGTTTGGCCCCGTTGAGGTCATAATTTCGAGCCTCGGCTCCGGTAGGTCAATCTCAGTCGATATGCGCGAAACGGTCCGCACCTTCCGCTGCCGTTTCCGAAAGGGGGTCTGATGAGCAATAGAGGCAAGCTGGGTTTGCTGACCCGGGCAGCGCTCGTTGCCACGGTGATGTTCGGGCTCGGGGCGTGCGCCAATCAGGCGCCGGGCCCTGACGATGCGCGGCTGGGACCGGGTGGGCTCGGCAGTGCGCGCGGCAATGCGAGGCCGGGGACAGCCCAGGACTTCAGCCAGAACGTCGGCGATATCGTGTACTTCTCGACGGATGCGACCGACCTGTCACCGGAGGCGCAGCAGACGCTCGCCGGACAGGCGCGCTGGCTGCAGCAGTACGCGAACTATACCATCACCATCGAGGGCCACGCCGACGAGCGGGGGACTCGTGAATACAACATCGGCCTCGGCGCGAAGCGGGCCGAATCGGTGAAAGCGTTCCTCGCCCGGAACGGCATCAGCGGCGCGCGCATCCGTACGATCTCCTACGGCAAGGAGCGGCCGGTCGCCGTGTGCAACGACATTTCATGCTGGTCGCAGAATCGCCGCGCACAAACCGTGCTGAACAGCCGGGGCGCTTCCTGACGCGATCGCGTGATGGGGCACTGCCGAACCGGCGCCGAAAGGTGCCGGTTTTTTTGTGTTTCATCTCGGTCACAGGGTGCGCCTGGATCTCTGCCACAGGGCCGCCGCCGCAATAGTAGCCCGCGCGCAACAAAAATATGCCCGATTGTCACGCTCTAAGGCAGCAGGCGGGTGGTGTGGCAGGAAGCTATGATCGGTCAGGACAGCATCAGGGCAGGATTGGCGAAGCTCAGCCGCAGCGGATCCTCCGGTGGGCGGCGAGTCGCCAGTGCGATGGGCCGCCTGGCTCTCGTCGGCATGGCGGTGGCCGTCGTGCACGGGCTGGCCGGTGACAGCGAGCTGCAGGCGCAGTCGCGCGAAGTCCTCATCGGGGCGACCACAGTCGGCGACGGACGGGCCGAGCGTAGTGGCGAGAGCGCCGCACAGATGCTGGCAGAAGCTATCGTGGCGCTCGAGCAGGGCGACATCATGCTCGGCCGACAGATGCTCGAGCGGCTGATCCAGGCGCATCCCGAATCGATGGCGGCCAACACGGCCCGGCGGGAACTCGCCGAGCT
Source organism: Hyphomicrobiaceae bacterium (assembly GCA_041742195.1). GTDB lineage: Bacteria > Pseudomonadota > Alphaproteobacteria > Rhizobiales > Hyphomicrobiaceae. The sequence goes on along the minus strand of JBGSJD010000629.1, from coordinate 80 downwards.
GTATCGCGGCCAACCGCAGCCCCGGTTCGACCGTGATCGGGGATTGGCGCATGGGTTCTCCGCGCGCCCGTCGCCGGAGG
>JBGSJD010000628.1:0-3473 GCA_041742195.1 Hyphomicrobiaceae bacterium | reverse complement strand
CAAGCCCGATGCCGACGAAGGCGAACTCGCCGCCCGGCGCCAGCGTGAGGCTGGTCTCGATCGCAGCCGGTCGCGGGATGCGGTAGAGGCGCGCGACGAGGAACATGATCGCCGCCTTCAGCACGATGAGCCCCGCCAGTGCCGCCGCGATGGCAAGGGGATTTGCGATCAGCTCGCGCACGTCGATGCGCATGCCGATCGTGAAGAAGAAAACGCCCAGCAGCAGCGCCTTGAAGGGCTCGATCAGCGTCTCGACGGTTTTCCTGAATTCGGTTTCCGCGAGGATCAGGCCGGCGAGAAACGCGCCCAGCGCCATCGACAGGCCGGCAAGCGACGCCACCAGCCCCGCGCCCAGGATGATGAACAGGATGGCGGCGATGAAGAGTTCCGTCGAGCCGGTGCCGGCGACGCTGTGCAGCACGGGGCGCAGCAGGTAGCGGCCCAGAAGGTAGATGATGGCAATCGCCAGCCCCGCCTGAAGCAGGGCCACGAAGAGGCCAACCATCACCGAGCCATTGCCGCTCGCCGAAAGGATGGCGATCAACAGGAACAACGGAATGACGGCCAGATCCTGCGCCAGCAGGATCGAGAAGCTCGCGCGGCCGGCGCCGGTCGAGAGCCGGCGCTGATGCGAGAGCAGTTCGAGCACGATCGCGGTCGACGACAGCGCCAGGCTGAGCGCCAGAACCACGGCGGCCGCAGGCTTCTGTCCGACGGCCAGAAGGCCCGCATAAAGGACCAGCGACGTGAGCGCGACCTGCATGCCACCAAGGCCGAAGACGAGACGGCGCATCGTCTTCAGGCGCTCGAAGGAGAGTTCGAGGCCGATGAGGAACAGGAGAAAGACGACACCGAGTTCGGCGATGACCGCCACGTTGTCGGCTTCGACGACGGTCAGCCAGCGCAGGACCGGAAATTCCGGCTTGAACGTGCCGAGGCCCAGCGGTCCGAGCACCGCACCGGCCACGAGATAGCCGAGGACGGGGCTGATGCCGAAGCGACGGACCACGGGCACGACGATGCCGGCGGTGCCGAGTACCAGCATCGCATCGGTATAGGCCTCGTAGTTGATGCTTGCCGCGGCCAACCCTTCTCCGCCCCCTGATTGCAGGATCGATGAATAGCACGGCTATTCGGCGAGGATGAACGCCGTCAACTCGTCCGGTGTCGACAGCATGGGATAATGCCCCGTCGGGATGACATGCCAGCGGCCGCCGAGGCGCTCGTGCGCGCGGCGGATGTGCGCCTCGCCGGGATTTGGGGCGCCGGAGCAGTAGAGCACCGAGGCCCTCCAGGGCATGTCCCAGAAGCGTGGCAGCTTCACCGGCTGATGGAACACGGCATGGGGATGCAGCGTCATGCGCGCGGCCGCCCACTGCTTCGTCGTCTCGTCGAGGCCGGCGAACAGGCGGTTGGTCGCGTCCTCGACGGAGGGACCGAGCCCCAGTTCGGTGTTGATGGCGGCCGGCTGCTTGACGAAATCGCGGATTTTCTCGCCATCGAAGAGGGCGAGGGCATCGGCGAAGACGACACGGGCGACACGCTCCGGGGCACGCTCGGCGGCGGCGGCCATCACCATGCCGCCACTCGAGGTGCCGACCAGGACCACGTCGTTGAGATCCTCGAAATGCAGGAGGCCGGCGATTTCGTCACCGTGGGTCTCGGTAGTGATGCCGGGGCGCAGGCTGCCGCGCCGCTCGGCGCAGCCGTCGAGGGTCGGGGTGTAGACGGTGTGCCCGGCGGCGCGCAGCCGGGCGGCCACACGCTGCCAGATCCATCCGCCTTGATAGGCGCCGTGAATGAGAACGAAAGTGGTCATACCGTTCCTCCGGTGGTCGGTTTGGCGTCCGTGCCGCGCTGCGACCCGACGATCGTGCGACAGCATTGCACTGCTCGGGGAGGTGGGAAACAATCGCATCAACAAACGAGGAGACGGCCCATGACGACGCAGCCCGATCGCCCCACGGTGACAACCGTGAGATTGCAGAACATCGCCCAATCCTATGGCCAGTCCGCAGCCCTTATGGCGGCTGTCGAACTCGGCGTCTTCTCCGCCATCGCCAGGGGAGCCGGGACGTTCGACGAGATCGCAAGCGCCGTCGGCATCCTGCCCACCAACGCGGAACGGCTCGTCGTGCTGCTGGCAGCGGCCGGTCTCGTCGAAAAGGCAGGCGGACGGTTCCGTAACGCCGCCGACGTCGAGCGGTTCCTGGTCGAGGGCGAGGCCGGCTACATGGGGCCGTGGATCACCTTCACGAAACCGCAGTGGAACGAGTGGGGCCGGCTCGCGGAGCACCTCAGGGTACCGCAGCTGAAACGCATGGGCTCGATCGGCGACTTCACGGTCGAGGACGCGCGGCGCTATCACAAGGCCACCTACTCGATCGGCATGGGGGCGGGGCGTCGCTTCGTGCGCCAGGTGGACCTCTCGGGGCGCGCCAAGATCATGGATATCGGCGGCGGATCGGGAGCCTATTGCATCCAGGCGGCCAAGGCGCACGCCCACATCCGGGGCGAGGTGCTCGATCTGGCGCCCGTCTGTACCGTGGCGCGCGAGTTCCTCGCCGAGAACGGCGTTGCGGACCGGGTCACGGCGACGCCCTGCAATTTCGTCACCGACCCGTTCCCGAGCGATTGCGACGTCGCCATCATGGCGTCCAACCTGCCGATGTACAGCCGCGAGGTCATCGCCTCGGTGATCACCAAGACGCACGCCGCGCTGCTCTCGGGCGGACAGATGCATCTCATCGGCGAGACCACGAACGACGACAGGACCGGACCGTGGGGGCCAGCCTATTGGGGCCTCGGACAGGCGATCTCGGAGTCGGAGGGCCTTGCGCACTCGGAAGCGGACGTCATCGGCTACTTCGAGGCGGCCGGCTTCAAGGATATCCGCATCGAGGAGTTCATTCCCGGTTCCCTCAGCCGCATCGTCGGCACCAAGGCCTGAGCCGGAGGACGGCGCCATGTTCCACACACGTGTCTGCGATCTCCTGTCGATCCGGTATCCGATCCTGCAAGGCGCGATGCAGGGGGGCGGCGGGGTAGACCTCGTCGCCGCCGTGTCGGAGGCGGGCGGCCTCGGCGTGCTGCCCACGTTCGGGGGCACGGACGCAAAGCTCAGGGCCGACATCGCAGCCGTGCGCGAGCGGACCAACCGGCCCTTCGGCGTCAACATCATGCCGATGGGGCGCGGCATCACCGAGCGGTGCGTCGGCACCTGTATCGAGCTCGGCGTTCCGATCGTGACCACGGGGCGCGCCGATCCCGGCGAGGAGGCGGTACGCAAGCTCAAGGACGCTGGCATCAAGGTCGTCTCGGTGATCCCGACCGTCGAGCACGCGCGGCGCATGGAAGGCGAAGGCGTCGACGCGGTGGTCGCGTCCGGTACGGAAGCCGGCGGACACGTGGGCACCGTCGCCACGATGCCGCTCGTTCCGATGGTGGTCGATGCGGTGCGCATCCCGGTGCTG
>JBGSJD010000627.1:0-6676 GCA_041742195.1 Hyphomicrobiaceae bacterium | reverse complement strand
GAGCCGCTGGCTGTCGCGGTTCGCCTCGAGGGCGCGGCGCTGGTCGGCACGGTTCTCGGCGCGCAGGAGATCGGCCGTGCGCTTTCGTGCGGCCGCGATGTCCCGCGTGATCGCATCCAGCTTCGGCAGGTACTGGTTGTCGACCTTGGCGATGGTCGCGTCCTGCGCGTGGACGATCATTGCGAACAGCGCTGCGTGCATGGCGAAGTAGCGGCGCGCGGCGCCGACGTTCTCGCCCGACTGCGCCATCAGCTTGGCGAGTTGGGCGTCGATGGCCTTGGCCGAATTGAACACGGCGACGAGGCGGACGAGGTCGCCCGATAGAACTCCGTCCAGCAGCAATTCGACCTGCTGCTCGGTCATCTGGATGCCAGAGCGCGCGAGACCGTCAAAGACCTCGCGCTTCGATTTGGCGATCTCGTTGCGGTTGTTCTCGATCCGCGAGCGGGCGTCCTCGATATCCTTGCCGAGGCTGTCCACCGTATCGGTGACGTAGCCGGGCAGGACGCCGTCCTTGGGCGCCGTCAGCTGCTTTTCGCGCAGGCGCACGATGCGGTCGTCGAGTTCCCGGATGTTCTTCCGGAGCGTTTCGATGCGCTTCTGGACCTCGACGACGGGCACGTCGGTGACGATCGCGAGGGTCGCGTCGAGCAGATCCTTGATCTTCGACTCGCGGTCCTCGCGGGTCTCGGTCCAGATCGGGGGCACGAGGAACTCGTCGCGTGACGGCAGCTTGCGCGCCTCTCCGCGGCTCCGGGCCGTGTCCTGAAGGATGGAGTCGATGGCGCGCATCAGGCGTTGCGCCTGCTCGTATTCCAAGCTGCCGGCACGGGGATCGGCGGCCCCGGGAGGGGTCTCCAGCAAGGGCGGAGGATTGGCCTGCTGGGTGCCGGCCTTCGCTTGGGGCTGGGCCTGAGCCAGACGGCCGCCCGCCTCACCCTTCGACAGCATGTCGGCGATCTGGTCGCGATGGGCCGCCTGGGACCACGCCGGTCCGGCTCCCGCAGCCGCCCAGGCCACGACGAAAAGCGCAACCATCGATTGCCGCGAAACGCCAAGCATCTCCAACTCCTGTCAAACTCAAGGATCAGATGGACAGAGAATCCGGCAAATCAATGTTGTTTGCGACGTTTTACGAAACAAAGTTCAAATCCAGCGGCGGACTCGCCCGCAGTAGTCGGCGAAGGCCGGGCCGAAGCGCCGGTGCAGATAGGCCTCCTCGCGCAGGATGGCGAGGCGGGTGACAGCGAAGGCAAAGGCCGGGACCACGAGGATCAACCACAGATTGTCGAAGGCCAGACCAGCACCGACCAGACCGATGACCTCACCCAGATAGATCGGGTTTCGAGACGCGGCGAACGGGCCGGTCATCAACAGGGCGTCGGCGCCGCGATCGGGGCGGATGGACGTGCGGAAGCGGAAGAACTGAACGGCTGCCCAGATCGACAGGCCGGCGCCGGCCGCCAGCAGAACCCAGCCGGCCAGCGTGGCACCGGACCAGCCCGAGATCGGAGTCGGCAGGGGCCAGATCCAGCGGTTCGCGGCGATAGCCACGACGACCGCCGAGACCAGCAGGACCGGCGGCCAGGGGAACGGACTCGGACGGTCGGTCGTGGGTGTGTTCATCGACAGGCTTCATTTGTGGCCACGCTTCGATGACCATATGCTGTCCCACATGCCGATGCCATGCGCCTCAAACAGGCCCGCAGGAGTTCCGGTCCCATGACCATTCCGAACGAATATCCGACACTGAACTTCGATCTCGGCGAAACGGCCGACCAGTTGCGCCAGACCGTACGGGCGTTCGCCGCCAACGAGGTGGCCCCGATCGCCGCCGAGATCGACAAGTCGGACCGATTCCCGCGCGAGCTCTGGCCGAAGATGGGAGAGCTCGGGCTGCATGGCATCACGGTCGAGGACGAGTATGGCGGCAGCGGGCTCGGCTATCTCGAGCACTGCATCGCCGTCGAGGAGATCTCGCGCGCGTCGGCCGCTGTCGGGCTGTCGTACGGGGCGCACTCGAACCTCTGCGTCAACCAGATCCGACGCAACGGCAGCGAGGCGCAGAAGCGGCGCTATCTGCCGAAGCTCGTCTCGGGCGAGCACGTCGGATCTCTGGCCATGAGCGAAAGCGAGGCCGGTTCGGACGTCGTGTCGATGAAGCTCCGGGCCGAGAAGAAGGGCGATCGCTGGGTACTGAACGGCACCAAGATGTGGATCACCAACAGCCCCGACGCCCAGGTGATCGTCGTCTACGCCAAGACCGATCCGGCGGCCGGTGCACGCGGCATCACGACGTTCATCGTCGAGACGTCGTTCAAGGGCTTCCGGGTGGCGCAGAAACTCGACAAGCTCGGCATGCGCGGCTCATCGACCGGCGAACTCGTGTTCGAGGACTGCGAGGTCCCGGAAGAAAACGTGCTCGGCGCCGTCGGGAAGGGCGTCAACGTCCTGATGTCCGGCCTCGACTATGAGCGCAGCGTGCTCGCCGCCGGCCCGATCGGCATCATGCAGGCCGCGATGGACGTGGTGCTGCCCTACATCCACGAGCGTAAGCAGTTTGGCCAACCGATCGGCGAGTTCCAGCTCATCCAGGGCAAGATCGCCGACATGTACACCGAGATGAACGCCGCCAAGGCCTACGTCTATGCCGTGGCAAAGGCGTGCGATCGCGGCGAGACGGCGCGCAAAGACGCGGCCGGGGCCATCCTCTTCGCCGCCGAGAAGGCCACCAAGCTCGCCCTCGACGCCATCCAGATCCTGGGCGGCAACGGCTACATCAACGACTACCCGACGGGACGGCTGCTGCGCGATGCCAAGCTCTACGAGATCGGCGCCGGGACCAGCGAGATCCGCCGGATGCTGATCGGCCGAGAGCTGTTCAAGGAAACCGCCTGAGCGGCACTCAGCGCCGGCCGCCCCCGCAGCGCTTGCTCTCGACCCGGGCTGGCACTAAACCCCTTCACAACCTGCAAAAACACGACATTCCCAAAGGACCAAGCCATGGCCGGACCGCTCACCCACATCCGCGTTCTCGATCTGACCCGCGTGCTCGCCGGTCCCTGGTGCGCGCAGAACCTCGCGGACCTCGGGGCTGAGGTGATCAAGGTCGAGCGGCCGAAGAAGGGCGACGACAGCCGCGCGTTCGGTCCGCCCTGGGCCAAGGACGCCGACGGCAAGGAGACGACCGAGGCCGGGTATTTCCTCTGTGCGAACCGGGGCAAGAAATCGATCACGATCGACATCGCGAGCGATGCCGGCGCGGCGCTCGTGAAGGAACTGGCGAAGACGGCCGACGTGCTGCTCGAGAACTTCAAGGTTGGCGATCTCGCGTCGAAGGGCCTCGGCTACGAGGACATCAAGAAGATCAATCCGAAGATCATCTACTGCTCGATCACAGGCTTCGGCCAGACCGGCCCCTACGCCCCGAAGCCCGGCTATGACTTCATGATCCAGGGCATGGGCGGCTTCATGAGCCTGACCGGCGAGCGCGACCACAAGCCGGGGGGCGGGCCGCAGCGGGCGGGCGTGCCGGTCGTGGACATCATGACAGGCATGTATTCGACGATTGCCGTCTGCGCCGCGATCGCCAATCGCGAGCGGACGGGGCAGGGCCAGCACATCGACATGGCGCTCCTTGACACGCAGGTGGGATTTCTCGCCAACCAGGGTGCCAATTTCCTCGTCACGGGCGAGGCGCCGGCCCGGCTCGGCAACACGCATCCGAACATCGTGCCGTATCAGTCGGTTCCAACGAAGGACGGCGCGATCATCATCGCGTGCGGCAACGACAACCTCTTCAACAAGCTCTGTGATCTGCTCGGGCAGCCGTCGCTCAAGACCGATGCGCGCTTTGCGACGAATGCCGCGCGCGTCGCCAACCGCGACGTCCTGGACCCGATCCTCGACGAACTCTTCGGGAAGAAGACCACCGTCGAATGGGTCGCGGCGCTCGAGGGGGCCGGCGTTCCCTGCGGGCCGATCAACAACCTCAAGGAGGTGTTCGAGAACGAGCAGGTGAAGGCGCGCGAGCTCAAGGTCGAGATCGAGCATCCGACCGCCGGCAAAGTGGCGCTCATCCGCAGTCCGATGCGGTTCTCGGAGACGCCGGTCGAGTACACCGTTCCGCCGCCGCTGCTCGGACAGCACACGGACGAGGTGTTGTCGAAGGTGCTGGGCAAGACTGCGGACGAAATCGCAGGCCTGAAAAAAGCAGGCACGGTTTAGCTGGAGCCCTGTGCCGGTCTTCGGACAGGCGATCGCCCGCCGTCGCCATGGGGTACGGGGCAGCGCGTCGCCTATCGGCACCATTCGCGTCCCTGCGCTGGACTGCGGCACGTCCTGTCCCGGTCCGGTGTAAACGTTAACAATTGGCATCGCGCATATGGAACAGGACCAATGGCAAAAACGCATAATTGGCGCCGGCATTGGAAATTCACTTCCATCCGGCAAGTCCGTATAAGCTAGGACGATCAGTACCAAAGGCGTCTCGGGGCGCGTTTGCCGTCGATTCGTAGAGCGTCAGGACCAGAGCCTATGACAACGTCGATGTTTGGCGAGTTCCGCAACGGTTCGGGCAGCCAAGACCCGTTCGACGACAAGATGCAGCAGATCAGGGAGCTGCTGTTCGGTGAGTTCAAGCGCGACAGCGATGCGCGGCTGGCGCTGATCGAGGCGCGCGTGCGGGAGCTCGAGCAAGGTCTGCATCGGAAGCTGGACGCGATCCAGGCGCGGCTCGACGCCATTTCGGCCGAGGTTGGCAATGAGCGACGGCGCGATCTCGATCAACTCGCGGAAAGTATCGCGGAGCTCAGTACGAAGGTTCGAAAGATCGGCAACGACTAGCCCACGCACGACGAGCCGGCGCCACGCCCAGTGTGGCGCCAGAATGGCTTGTTGGGGCCGCGAGGAGCCGGAGAGCCAATGAACGATCCCCAACCGCAACAGGCGGTTGCGCGCCTGAAAGAGCTGCTGTTCGATCGGGAAGCGCGCGAGCTCGATACGCTGGCGAGCCGCATCGGCGAGCTGCAGAAGCGTGCCGGCAGCGACGAGAATTTCCAGGCAGCCACGGCGCGCGTGATCGATCGCGCGCTGAGGGATGCCGAAACGACCCGCCACAAGGACCTCGCCGACGCCATGGCGCCCATGGTGCTGCGAACGCTGCGCACCGAAATCAAGTCGCAGCACATGCAGGATCAGATCGCCGGCTCGCTCTATCCGCGCATCGGCGAGATGGTGTCGCGCTATGTGTCGAGCGCGATCCGGGACCTGATGCTGCAAATCAACCGGCGTCTCGAGGCCGGGCTGACGCGCAACCGGTTCTCGCTGTGGTTGCGCAGCCTGACCAGCGGGCGCAGCATGGCCGAACTCGCGCTCGCAGAGACGCAGCAGCTCAGGGTCGACGACATCTATCTCGTCCGACGCGGCTCCGGCGCGCCGCTCCACCATTGGCAGCGCGAAGACGATCCCGCGCAGCCGAACGGATCGAATCGCGACACCCTGGTCGGTGGCTTCATCTCGGCGATCACGGACTTCGCCGAGGAAGCGTTCGAGGCGAACAAGACCGGGTTGCGCACACTCGATCTGGATGCCCATCGCATCTACGTCCGCGGCACGCCGGAAAAGCTCCTCGCCGTGAAGTGCGCCGGCAGCGCGCCCTCCGGCATCGACACGGTGCTCGATCAAGAGATCAACCGCGCGCTCGGCGACGATCACGGAATCGAGCATGCCAAGCCCGACGGGCCACTCAGAATTGCGGCCCGCGAGCACCTCCTCGCAGGCGTGGCACAACGCATCGAGGAGGCGGCGCAAGAGCGGACGCAGGCACTCTCGAACTCGAGTGCGCGGCGCACATTGCGGGTGCTGCTTTGGCTGATCGGACTGCCGCTTGTCGCACTCGCCGCCTGGACGGGGTACGTGAGCTTCGTGACGCACGATCTCCAGTCGCGCGCCGATGCGGCGATTGCCGGCATCCCGTCGTTGACCGGATTTCCGGTCAAGGCGCATGTCGAGCGCGGTGGCCAGAGGATTTGGGTCACGGGCCTCGTCCCCGATACCGGCATGCGCCTCCGCGTCATCGATGATCTGAAGGCGGTCGCGCCCAGTGCTGTGCTCACCGATGCCATTGGGATCCTGCCGAGCACCGACGTCGACGGTCGCGTTACGGCGGAGGCGTTCCGGCGGGCCGTGCTGGCCGCAGTCGGCCGGCTCACGTATGTCACGAGCGACGTCGCAGGGGCGCGAGCCAAGGCTTCCGATGCAAGGCTCCAGGCTGCGCTCGACGAGATCGCGGTCGCGGCTCCGGCGGTGAAGGGAGAACTCGAAGCCCTCGGCACAGGCGGCGTGACCCACGACATTCCGCCGGGGCTCAGGACGACCGCGACGCGGATGACGGCGGCGGTCGAAGCCATCGAGCGCTCGTCCGGTGTGGCGATCGCCGCCGAAGCGCGCGCGCCGCAATCCGTGACCGACATCGCCAACGACATGGCGAGCCTTGTCGACCGACTGACGGGACTGCTCTCGACCGTGCAGCTCCGGCAAACCGTTACGCCGCTGGCGGAGAAGATCGAGCGTGTCGACGAGCGTCTCGCAGAGCGGCTCGGGCAACTCAACGAACGGCTCGCGGCGCGGATCGCCGAACTCGAGCGCGAGTTCGCCGAACAGCGGCCGCGGCCGC
>JBGSJD010000626.1:0-2954 GCA_041742195.1 Hyphomicrobiaceae bacterium | reverse complement strand
CGGCGACCTCGGGGCCAGTCGCGGCGACCATGTGCACCGTCGCGCCCAGCAGGCCTGATGCGGCGGCGAACATCAGCATGAGGCCAGCTTCGCCAGCCGCGACCGCCGACGTTTGGCGACGATCGTCGAAGGACACTTGTGGATCTGGCATGGGGCTGCTCGCAGAATCGTTCATCCACAACGATGTCAGTGCGCTTTGCCGTGCCGGAGCAATCGGACGGCGGGGCTCATCTACAGATTCGTTGGTGTGGAAGCCTGCATTCGTTCGAGGTCGGGACTTATGGGCCACACCCATCAACGTGCTTCGTCGGCGTGATGCAGGAAAAACGACAACGGGCGGCGGAGCAGGTCCGCCGCCCGGCTGGGCCAATCCGAAAAGTCCGCGTGTCGTCAGGCGACCGCCTTCAGGACGCGGCCGATCCGATCCGTGATCTCGTCGATCTGGGCTTCGGTGACGATCAGCGGCGGCGCGACCACCAGCGTATCGGAGGTGACGCGCACGTAGAGGTCGTGGTCGTGGTACATGCTCTCGAGGGCCTCGTAGCCGCGGACACCGGGCTTGCCCGGGAGCGGCTCGAGGTCGATGCCGCACATAAGGCCGATCGGGCGGATGTCGACGACGTTCGGCATCCCCTGCAGGCTCATCATGGCGTCGGCGAACTTGCCCTCGAGACTGCGGGCGCGTTCGAACAGGCCTTCCTCACGATAGATGTCGAGCGTCGCGAGGCCGGCTGCGACCGCCAGCGGGTGGCCGGAGTACGTGTAGCCGTGGAACAGCTCCACCATGTGCTCGGGGCCATTCATGTGGGCTTCGTAGATGCCCTTGCGCACGAGTACGCCCGACATCGGCACCGCGGCGTTGGTCACACCCTTCGCGAAGGTGATCATGTCCGGCACGATGCCGTAGCGCTCCGAGGCGAAGCAATGGCCGAGGCGTCCGAAGCCCGTGATCACCTCGTCGAAGATCAACAGGATGCCGTGCTGCTCGGTGATCTGGCGCAACCGCTCCAGATAGCCCTTCGGCGGCGGAATGCAGCCGGTGGAGCCGGCGACGGGCTCGACGATCACGGCGGCGATGGTCGAGGCATCGTGCAGGCCGATCATGCGGAGGAGATCGTCCGCCATCTCGGCGCCCCACTCGGGCTCCTGCTTCGAGAACGCCTGCTTGGCGCGATTGTAGGTCGTCGGCAGGTGGTCGACACCCGCCAGCATGTTGCCGAACATCTTGCGGTTGGCCACCATGCCGCCGACCGAGATGCCGCCGAAGCCGACGCCGTGATAGCCGCGCTCGCGGCCGATGAAGCGGGTGCGTTGGCCTTCGCCGCGATTGCGGTGGTAGGCGAGCGCCACCTTGAGGGCGGTGTCGACGGCCTCCGAGCCCGAATTGGCGAACAGGCAGTAGTCGAGGTCGCCGGGGGCGAGCAAGGTCAGGCGGCTCGAGAGCTCGAAGACGGCCGGGTGGGCGTACTGGAAGGGCGGGGAGAAATCGAGCGTTGCGGCGGCATGCTGGATCGCCTTCACGATCTTGTCGCGGCCGTGGCCGGCGTTGACGCAGAACAGCCCCGACGTGGCGTCGATGACCTTGCGGCCGTCGGGCGTCATGTAGTGCATGTCCTTGGCGCCCGAGAACAGGCGCGGACGCTTCTTGAACGACCGGTTCGGCGTGAACGGCAGCCAGTATGGCTCGAGCTCGTTCGGCTTCATGTCGAGGGGTGCCATGGTGATCTCCTTCGGTTCGGCCCTGCCGGCTCGGTATCCGGGCGATAGTGTAGGGGCGCGCACGGCCCGGGCGCAATCCGGCGTCGCGTTCAATTTTCAGGTGCGAATTGCGGCATTTGCAGTCGCGGTGGGGGTGTCTTGTCGAGGCGGCGCCACCCGGGCGCCCGATTCCGGTCCCGGCGCGACCCGAATCAGGGGCGATGACAGGAGCCGTTCGAGTAGGGCTGGAGCTGGCGATGTATGCCGGCCGAGGCCGCTCGGTTTAGACCTCGTTAGGAGCGAATCGCGTCTTGTCAGCCCGTCGGCGGCGTGTCGAAAGTGATGTGCGCCGCGCATCGCGTGGAGAGGGGACCATGTTGATCAGCACACTCGACGATGTCGAGTTCGCACCAGAGTATCCGGAACTGGCGGGGCGTCGCATTCTCGTATCCGGAGTTGCCGGTGCGGTTGGCATCGACGTGGTTCGAGCGTTCGCCGAGGCGGGCACCCGGCTCATCGTCCAGGCCATGGAGGATTCGCCCGAGACCCTCGCCATGGCCGAGATCATCGCGCCGCACGCCATGGACGTCCATCTCGTGACCGGACCGATCGAGGGCGCCGAGGCGATGCTGAGGTTCGCGCGGGATGCCGCGCAACGGTTTGGCGGCTTGGATTGCGTCATCAATCTCGCGCAATGCCCGAGCGCCAAGGCCTCCGCGACTGGAAACGACGTCGAGCGCCTCGTTTCGGATGCGCTCGCCATGCCGGTGCTCGCAACGCGCGTCGCCGTCAACCGGATGCGCACGATGATGGCCGTCGGGTCGATCGTGAACGTGCTGATCCCGCCTGAGCGCGGTGCGGCGGCCGGCCAGATCCTGGAAGCGATCGCGCGCAACACGCTCGCCTCCTTCACGCGCAATGAAGCCGAGGCCGCGAGCGTCGACGAGATCCGCGTCAATGCCATCGTGCCGCTTTCGATGTCGTCTGGCCGGGATGGGGCAATCGGGGGAGCGGCGGACGTCGCAACCTTGGCGTTGCATCTCGCCAGCGGGCGCTCGCATGAGCTTTCAGGACTCGTGTTCGAGGCCTATTGCGGCTGAGCCACGGGGCGCTCCTGTCGCGGGCCGCTCACTCCGGCGGCCTCCGATGGCGCTTGACACCGGGCCAGCCACACCGTAGCAACGGGGCCTCGCCGGGGCAGCGCCCCGACGCCTTGCGCGGGCGTAGCTCAGTTGGTTAGAGCGCCGGCCTGTCAC
>JBGSJD010000625.1:0-2084 GCA_041742195.1 Hyphomicrobiaceae bacterium | reverse complement strand
GCGACCGCCTCCACCCCGACGACCCGCCCGTTCTCGCCTTTGATCAGGTCGCGCGCGGTCGTCCGGTAGAACGTCTCGATGCCCTGGCTGTCGGCGAAGGCCCCGAGCGCCTCGATCATGGCGAGGCCGCCGCCCACCGTGCCGAGCCGCGTCGTCGACGTCGTGATGAAGTAAAGTGCGAGCGGTTCGAAGCGGAGCCCGAACCCCTTGAGCCACGCGATCGCGTCCGGCGCTGCGTCGGCGAATGTGGCGATGAGATCGGGATCGGTGAACCCGAAGGCCTTCGAGATCGGCGAACGGCTGGCGAAGTCGCCGCTCGTTTCCGCCACGATAGAGGGATCGAGATGATGCCCGGCGTGTCGCGCGAAATGGTCGACGAAGTCGTCGGCCACTTCGGTCTCGCTCTTGAGGCGCAGGAACGCCTCCGTCCAGCGCGTGTTGCCGCCGCGATCCTCCGGCGGCGACCGCTCGAGGATGGCGACCTTTGCGCCGGCCTGATGCGCCGTGATGGCCGCGGAAAGTCCGGCGATCCCACTGCCGACGACGACAACGTCGAACGCGTGCTCGGATGTGCTGAGGGTCATGACGGCCTCGGTTGGGGCGAACGCTGGCTTCGCAAGGGCGCGGTCGAGCAGCGCTTACTCGAGATTGAAGCCGCGCCGGCGCACGTAGGCGCCGAAATCGGCACGCTCGGGAACGGCGTAGTGGCGCGCCTTTTCCTCGCTCCAGCCGTACGTCTCGACCGTCCCGAACCGCGCCACGTTGCGCTGCGCGCGATAGGGAAAGATCGCATTCCGTCGCCGGTCGTAGCCGCCGACCGCCTCGTCGGTCGCCTCGGTGTACCGATCGCGGTGCACGGTCAGGCCGAGCGGCAATCGCGCCGAGACGAAAGGCGCGCCTGCTGGAATGCCGACGCCGAGCCCGGCGACCGGAAACACGTGGTCGGGGAGCCCAAGCAGGCCGCTCACCTCCTCGGCATGATTGCGAATGACGCTGATCGGGCAGCATCCGAGCCCGGCGGCTTCGGCCGCGACAACGAACGCCGAAAGCGCGATCGCCGCGTCCACGCTGGCGTTGAAGAAGGCGTCGAGATGATCGTTGGCGAAGGCGTGCCCGCGCCACTGGTGCACCTGCCGCTGCCGGCGGTTGTTGCCGAGGAACACGAGAATATGCGGGCAACCCGCGATCCAGTCCTGATCCTTCAGGAGGTCGTTGATGCGCGCCCGGATGCCCGCATCTTCGACGATGAGGATGTCGCGCTGCTGAAGATCGCTTTTCGAGGGCGAGGACAGCGCCACGGCCGTCAGCGTCTCGAGCACGCCCGGGGAGACGCGATTCGGCTTGAACCGACGCACGACACCCCGCCCGGCGATCGTCCGAAGCGCGCCGTTGTCCGCGAGTTCGTCGGGGATGGCGAACGTGGCGTCGCCGAAGCGGAGATCGAGCAGGTCCTTGAGCGATGTCATGGGCTGGGGCTTCCGGTCTGGCCGTCGAGGGCGGCTTTGAATTGCAGCAGATCGCGCCAAGCTTGCCGCTTCGCCTCGGGCTGACGCAAGAGATAGGCAGGATGCAGCGTCGGCATCACCCGCACGGAATGCGACCCGATCCGCACCTCCCGCCATCGGCCCCTGAGTTTCAGGATGCCGTCGCTGACGTCGAGGATCGCTTTCGCGGCCGGCCCGCCGAGCGTCAGGATGAACTCCGGCGCGACCAGTTCCATCTGTCGCTCGAGGAAAGGCCGGCAGGCCTGCGCCTCCTCGGGGGTGGGTGTGCGATTGCCCGGCGGGCGCCAGTAGACGATGTTCGTGATGTGGACGTCGCTCTCGGCGAGCCCGATCGCTGCCAGCATGCGGTCGAGCAATTGCCCGGCCCGGCCGACGAAGGGCTTCCCCGCCAGATCCTCCTCGCGCCCGGGCGCCTCACCGATGACGGCGACGCGCGCTGTCTCGCTGCCACGATAGAAGCAGAGGCTCTTGGCGGTGGCCTTGAGCGGGCAGCCGTCGAACGACTGGAGCAACTCCTGCAACCGGACGAGCGTCTCCGCCGAACGCGCGGCGTTGCGTGCGGATGCAACCTGCGTCGGC
>JBGSJD010000624.1:0-1758 GCA_041742195.1 Hyphomicrobiaceae bacterium | reverse complement strand
GTCATCGTGCACGCGGGCCGCAAGCCGCAGGGCTATTGATCCTCGCCGCGCCGACCGTCAGGGACGCCGGGCCATTGGCCCGGGGTCCCTGACGCGGTCGCAAGCAGACCGCCGACGACTTACTGCGCGGCCGACATCCGTGTCGGCAGGACGCGCTGCACGTTGATCGCAGACCGATCGATCAGCTCGCCCACCTGCGGGCTGATCGTGTTCTTCCAGTGATCGCTCTCGTAGATGTCCTTGTAGATCCGCACGCGATCTTCCTCGCTCTCGAAGCGTCGGATCCAGAAGTAGACGCTGTCGTCGGTCTCGCCGCGGAAGCTCGCCGTGATCACGGCGCCTTTGGCGACCTGGAATGGGATGATCTCTCTCTCCATCAGCTCCAGCCATGCCGCCATCTTGCCGGGGCGGATCTTGTATTGGCGAAGCTCGTAAAATGCGGCCATGGGCGGTGTCCTCCGTCGAATGTTTGCCGATGCGCGGCGAGCCTAGCAGCACTCCGAAGCCGCGACGAGAGGGGGCCAGGCCCGGGTAATTTCCTTTGCCGATTGCCCATGCCAGCAGCCGGGTCTAGCCTTTCCCGAAAGCCTTCACGAGGGAACGGCAATGAAGCGGCGGCTGCATCTGAACCTGTTCATCTACGGCCGTGGGCACCACGAGGCGGCGTGGCGCCATCCGAAGTCGGCGACCCGCTCGCTCGTCGACATCGAGCACTATGTCGACTGCGCCCGCAAGGCCGAGGCGGCGTGCTTCGATTCGATCTTCCTCGCCGACGTCCTGAACATGCCGCCTGATGTCGACAGCTCCGCCCGGCTGTGGCTGGAGCCCATCACGGCGCTGTCCGCCATCGCCTACGCGACGAGCCGCATCGGTCTCATCGGGACGGCATCGACGAGCCATACCGAGCCCTACAATCTGGCGCGCCAGCTCTGTTCGCTCGATCATGTCAGCCGCGGCCGCGCCGCCTGGAACATCGTCACCTCGTTCAGCATTGCCGGCAGCCGCAACTTCGGCTCGACCGGCCGCCGCTCCCACGCCGAGCGCTACGACATGGGCGAGGAATTCGTCGAGGTCCTGAAGGCGCTCTGGGACAGCTGGGGTGACGACGCCGTTGTCGACGACCGGACGTCCGGCGTCTTCGTTCGCAAGGACCGGGTGCACCCCATTGGCCATACGGGCAAGCACTTCGAGGTCGCGGGCCCATTGAACCTGCCGCGCTCGCCGCAGGGCTGGCCGGTCCTGGTGCAGGCGGGCTCGTCGGACACCGGCAAGGCGTTTGCCGCGCGCCACGCCGAAGCGGTGTTCACGGCCCACATCGAGAAGAGCACGGCCGTCGAGTTCTATCGCGACATCAAGGCCCGTGTCGTCGAGGCCGGACGTCGGCCCGAGCACCTGCTCGTCCTCCCCGGCATCAGCGCCATGATCGCCGGCACCGAGACGGAGGCGAAGCGTCTCGAGCTGGAACTCAACGAGCTGGCCGATATCCGCATCGGCCTGACCCGCCTCTCCGACCGCTTCGACGGCTATGATTTCACGGCGATCCCGCTCGATCGCCCCCTGTCGCCGGACGACTTCCCCGATCCGGCCGCCAACCAGAGTTCGCGCGGCCGCACCGAGCTGATCGTCGGCGCCGTCCGCCGCGACCGCCTGACCATGCGCCAGCTTCTGGCCAAGCTAGCCGGCGCGCGTGGCCATTTCGTCATGGCGGGAACGCCCGAGCAGGTCGCCGACACGATCGAGGACTGGGTCGACAGCGGC
>JBGSJD010000623.1:0-6509 GCA_041742195.1 Hyphomicrobiaceae bacterium | reverse complement strand
GCCCGCGAGCGGCCGGCTGTCGGCGCGAGTGCCGACACACCGTTCCGCCTCGGCCGCCTCGACAACGGTCGGCTGTGGCTCCGCGACCTCGCGACAGGCCGTCTCCTCTACCTCGACGCTTACGGCGCCGACAATGCCAAGAGTTTTGGCAAGCTCATCGCAACAGCAAACGGGAACTCGGGATCATGATGGGGATACTCGCACCGCGTACCTCGTTCGACGTGCAGTGCACGATCGACATCGAGAACACCTTCGAGAGCCTCCACGCCCACGTGGTGCTCGACGGCGACATCGAGATCGAGGCTGGCGACCAGGTGCTCGTGCACGGCGAAACGATCCGCGTGCCATACGGCGAGAAAGTCACCCTGCGTCGACAGGCAACGGTCACGCGAGCCGGCGGCGTCGAGCGCCTCGCCACCAAACTGGCCGCCCATCTCGAGCTGACCGAGCTCTATGAGGTGAGCTTTTCTTCCGGGAGGAAGCTATGACCATCGAGACCCTCGGCATCGCACCGAACCAGGCGACCCGCATCGCGCAGGAGAACACGCTCCTCGCCCCCCGTTTCTACACCACCGACTTCAAGGAGCTCGACGCTCTGTCCGTCGACAAGGTGCGGCGCGAGTGGGACGAGTTGCTGGCACAGCTGCGCGCCGACCCCAACAAGGGCCACTTCAAGCGGACCGAGGCCTGGGATCAGGCCGACATGAGCGCGCTCCCCGAAGGCCTCCAGAAAGAGTTCAAGGACTTCCTGATCAGCTCGCTCACGGCCGAGTTCTCGGGCTGCGTGCTCTATGCAGAAATGCGCAAGCGCGGCAAGAACCCCGACCTCGTCGAGCTGTTCAAGATGATGAGCCGCGACGAAGCCCGTCACGCCGGCTTCATCAACGACACGCTCAAGGACTGCGGTATGGGGATCGATCTCGGTTTCCTGACGCGCGCGAAGAAGTACACGTTCTTCCGCCCGAAGTTCATCATCTACGCGACCTATCTATCCGAGAAAATCGGTTACGCCCGCTACATCACGATCTACCGGCATCTCGAGCGCCACCCCGAGAAGCGGTTCCACCCGATCTTCAAGTGGTTCGAGAAGTGGTGCAACGACGAGTTCCGCCATGGCGAAGCGTTCGCTCTGCTGATGCGCGCCAACCCGCATCTTCTCGAAGGGCGCAACAAGCTCTGGATCCGGTTCTTCCAGCTCGCCGTCTACGCGACCATGTACGTCCGCGACCATGCCCGTCCGCATTTCCACGAGGCCGTGGACATGGACCCGCACGAGTTCGGCTATCGCGTCTTCTCGCTGACCAACGAGATCGTGCGCCAGGCGTTCCCGGTCGTCCTCGACATCGACAATCCCCGCTTCCGCGCCGGCATGGAGAAGCTACTCGAACTCTCGAACGCCATCAACGAGGCGAGTGATCAGCCCGGTGTCGTCGCACGTATCCGCAAGGCGATGTTGTCGGCCCGCGCCGGCGCCACGTTCCTGCGGCTCTTCATGCTGCGCCCGATCGACAATTCGCTGCCCGAGAGCAGCCGCCTCGATCCGGTCTGGTGAGGACGTAACCATGCTCAGCGCCTTCGAGCTCGCAATCATCGCGATCTTTGCCTGCCTCGCATGGTGGGGCTCGACGGGCCTGATTCTGCTTGTGCTTGCGCGCCCCGAGCGGACGCACAAGCGGGCCATGGGCGTAGGCCTTGTGCTGGCCGCGGCCGCGGCCGTCGTCGTATGGCAGACGACCGCGTCGACAACCGTCGCGGCCGTCGTCGCGAGCTTCCTCGGCACGCTTGCCATCTGGGGGGCCATCGAGATGGCCTTTCTGATGGGCTATGTCATCGGCCCCGTACGCGAGACCTGCCCTCCGGGCTTGACGACCTGGAACCGCTTCAAGGCGAGCTGGCACGCGCTATCGCACCACGAGCTGGCGCTGGCGAGCGCGCTCACCTTGCTGTTCTTCGCCACCAGGGGTGCGCCCAACACCATGGCTTTCGATAGCTTCGCATTGCTCTGGCTGATGCGGCTTTCGACCAAGCTCAACATCTTTCTGGGGGTCAGGAATGCCAGCGAAGAACTGCTCGGCCCGAGAACGCGCCATCTCGCGTCTTATTTCCGCAAGGCGACGATGAATCCGTTGTTCCCCGTCTCGATCACGTTGACGGCGCTGACGACCGCCCTGCTCGCGACCGAGGCGGTGTCGAACCCTAACGCAGCGTCCGCCGCCGGCGCCACGCTGCTGGCCACGTTCGCCGCCCTCGCAGTCGTCGAGCACTGCTTCCTGATGATGCCACTGCAGCAGTCCGCGCTCTGGCCGTGGCAGACGAAAGCCGAAACGCCCACACCCGCACGGTCGGTCGAGATGACGTCTCGCGCCGTGAAAACCTAGAGAAACGCCGGCCGGAAGGTCCGGCATGACGATACGCCCGGAGAGGAAAAGCACCATGCACTACGAGAACCACTTCGAGACTTACCTCCAGACGCTGAAGTCGGAAGGCCGCTATCGCATCTTCGCCGATCTCATGCGCCGCCGTAGCCAATTCCCGGTCGCCGACCGGAGGAATGGCAACGCCAGGTCCGAAGTCGTCGTGTGGTGCTCGAATGACTACCTCGGCATGGGCCAGAGCCAGATCGTGCTCGACGCCATGCACGAGGCGCTCGATCGCTGCGGCGCCGGCTCGGGCGGCACGCGCAATATTTCGGGGACGAACCACTATCACGTCGAACTCGAGCACGAACTCGCCGATCTCCACGGCAAGGAGGCCGCGCTCGTTTTCACGTCGGCCTATGTCGCGAACGACGCCACGCTCTCGAGCCTCGCCCAGCTCATGCCCGGCTGTGTCATCCTCTCGGACGAGAAGAACCACGCCTCGATGATCGCCGGCATCCGGCATGGCAACGGGCCGAAGCGCGTCTTCCGCCACAATAACCTCCACCACCTCGAGGAGGAGCTGCGGCGTATTCCGGTCGACACGCCGAAGATCATCGCCTTCGAGAGCGTCTACTCCATGGACGGCTACATCTCGCCGATCGCCGAAATCTGCGATCTGGCCGAGAAATATGGCGCGCTCACCTATCTCGACGAGGTTCACGCTGTCGGCATGTATGGCCCGCGCGGCGGCGGCATCGCCGAGCGCGATGGCGTCATGTCCCGTGTCGACATCATCAACGGCACGCTCGCCAAGGGCTTCGGCGTCATGGGCGGCTACATCGCCGCGAGCCGCCGCTGCTGTGACGCCATCCGCTCCTTCGCTCCGGGCTTCATCTTCACGACGTCACTCGCCCCGGTTCTCGCAGCCGGCGCCCTCGCCAGCATCCGTCACCTGAAGACGAGCAACGTGGAGCGCCACCAGCATCAGGCCCGCGCCGCCGAAGTGAAGCGCCGTCTCACGGCGGCCCGCCTGCCGGTGCTCGAGAACAGCAGCCACATCGTCCCGTTGATGGTCTGCGATCCCGTGCACTGCAAGATGATCAGCGACAACCTCCTCGACGAGGACGGCATCTACGTGCAGCCGATCAACTACCCGACCGTGCCCCGCGGCACCGAGCGCCTGCGCATCACGCCGACGCCGCTGCACACCGACGCGCAGATCGACCACCTCGTCGCAGCAGCGTCCCGTCTTTGGGCTGCCTGCCCGATGGCCGGCACCGGACAGGCCCGCCTCGCCGCCGAGTAGAGTGACAATAGTTCGAACCAGCGCCCAACGCGCAGGGAGTGCATCATGACCGAGCCAACGAAAACGCCTCTTCTCGACACGATCGCAACCCCTGCCGACGTGCGCCGGCTGCCGGACGCTCGCCTCCGCCAACTCGCCGACGAGGTCCGCCAGGAAACCATCAGTGCGGTTTCGATCACCGGCGGGCATCTCGGCGCCAGCCTTGGCGTCGTCGAGCTGACCGTCGCGCTCCACCACGTCTTCGACACGCCAGAAGACCGCATCATCTGGGACGTCGGCCACCAGGCTTATCCGCACAAGATCCTGACCGGCCGCAGGGAGCGGATTCGCACGCTGCGGCAGGGCGGCGGGCTCTCCGGCTTCACCAAGCGCTCGGAAAGCCCCTACGACCCGTTCGGCGCCGCGCATTCCTCGACGTCGATCTCCGCCGGCCTCGGCATGGCGGTCGCGAGCGAGCTCTCCGGCAAACCCAATAACGTCGTGGCCGTGATCGGCGACGGGGCGCTCAGCGCCGGCATGGCCTACGAGGCCATGAACAACGCCGGCGCCCGCGACGCGCGCCTGATCGTCATCCTCAACGACAACGAGATGTCGATCGCACCACCCGTCGGCGCGCTCTCGAAGTATCTCGCCCGCGCCACCACCAGCGGCTCCTACCTCGGCTTCCGCGAAGCCCTGAAACAGCTCGCCCGCAAGCTGCCCAAGGCCTGGGAGCGTCGCGCCGCCCGCGTCGAGGAGTACACCCGCACCTACTGGACGGGCGGCTCGCTCTTCGAGGAACTGGGATTCTTCTACGTCGGCCCGATCGACGGCCACGACCTCGACCAGCTCCTGCCGATCCTTCGCAACGCTCGTGATGCCCAGCAGGGCCCCATCCTGATCCACGTCGTGACGCGCAAGGGCAAGGGCTATGCACCCGCCGAAGCCGCAAGCGACAAGTATCACGGCGTCAACCGCTTCAACATCGTGACCGGCGAACAGGTCAAGGCCAAGGCCAACGCACCGGGCTACACGCGGGTCTTCGCTGACGCGCTCGTCGCGGAAGCCAAGGACGACCCGAAGATCGTCGCCGTAACGGCGGCCATGCCGTCCGGCACCGGGCTCGACATCTTCGCCCGCGCCTTTCCTGAGCGCACCTTCGACGTCGGTATCGCCGAGCAGCACGCCGTGACGTTCGCCGCCGGCATGGCGACCGAAGGCTACAAGCCGTTCGTTGCCATCTACTCGACCTTCCTGCAGCGCGGCTACGACCAGATCGTCCACGATGTGGCACTCCAGGGCTTGCCCGTGCGTTTCGCGATCGACAGGGCCGGACTGGTCGGCGCCGATGGCGCCACGCATGCCGGTTCGTTCGACATCACCTACCTCGGCAATCTGCCCGGCATGGTGCTGATGGCGGCGGCCGACGAAGTCGAGTTGATGCACATGACCGCGACAGCCGTCGCGATCGACGATCGGCCGAGCGCCTTCCGCTATCCCCGTGGCGAAGGCGTCGGCCTCGACATGCCCGAGCGCGGAACCCCGCTCGAGATCGGCCGCGGCCGCATCTTGCGAGAAGGCACCCGCGTCGCCTTGCTGTCCTACGGCACGCGGCTCGCCGAATGCCTTACCGCCGCGTCCGCGCTGAACAGCCTCGGCCTCTCGACGACCGTCGCCGATGCCCGCTTCGCCAAACCACTCGACACGCGGCTGGTCGACCGGCTGGCCAAGGAGCACGAGGTCCTCTTGACCATCGAGGAAGGCAGCGTAGGCGGTTTCGGCTCGTACGTGCTCCAGCACCTCGCCATGACCGGCCAGCTCGATCGTGGCATCAAGATCCGCACGTTGTGTCTGCCCGACGTCTTCATCGACCACGACAAGCCCGAAGCCATGTACGCGCGTTCGGGCCTGGATGCGGCCGGCATCGTGCGTGCGGCGACCACCGCAATCGGCATCGAGACCGCCTCCGACATGGATGCCGCGCGCGTGCGTGGCTGACGTCGGCAAAACAGCGGGACCGCACGGTGCGCCCCGAAGAGACGAGATGGCCCGAATGTCGATCGGTTCACGCAAGAAGCAGGGCGGCATGAAACTGGGCGCGGCGCTCGCAGCCGAGATCGCCAAGCCGCCGGCTGCCCTGGACAGCGAGATCGCGCGCCGCAAGACCGAGCACATCGACATCGTGATGAGCGGCAACGCGGCGTTCGAGCAGCTATCGACGGGCTTTGAACGATACCGCTTCGAGCACTGTGCCCTGCCGGAGCTGGATCTCGATGCCGTCGACATTTCGACGACGTTCCTGTCCCGTCGCCTGCGCGCGCCCTTCATCATCAGCTCGATGACGGGTGGCCCCGTCCTGGCCCAGAGGATCAATCTCACGATCGCCGAGGCGGCCGGCATCTGCGGCATCGGCTTTGCCGTCGGATCGCAGCGCATAGCCCTCGAAGGCGCGGCCGCTGCTGGCTTCGGTCGCGACCTCCGTCGTCTCGCTGGCGCGGTCCCGATCATGGCGAATTTCGGCGCGGCGCAACTTAAGGAATGGGATGGACCATCCGCCGGCGAAGCCGCCATCGAGATGATCGACGCCGACGCCCTCATCATCCACCTCAACCCGCTCCAGGAGGCCGTGCAGTCCGGCGGCGACCGTGACTGGTCGTCCCTCCTCTCGAGGATAGAAGCCTTGGCGCGTCACCTCTCGAGGCCAGTGATCGTGAAGGAGGTGGGCTCGGGCATCTCCGCGGCCATCGCCCGTCAATTGTGCAACGCCGGCGTCCAGATCATCGACGTCGCAGGCGCAGGCGGCACGAGCTGGGCCGCGGTCGAGAGTCAGCGCGCGCCGGGCCCGCGCGAACGCCGCATCGCCG
>JBGSJD010000622.1:0-1681 GCA_041742195.1 Hyphomicrobiaceae bacterium | reverse complement strand
GACGGCCCGACCAGCGCCACCGCCTGCCCCGGCATCAGCCGGGCGTGCGCGCCGTCGAGCACATGGATGGCCCGCGCGCCCTGATGGAACGTCCGTCTCAGATCGACGAGTTCCAGCACGGCCGTCGGATGCGGTGTCAGGTCCTGCACGGCTTCACCCCTCATTCGTACCGCAGCGCTTCGACCGGATCGAGCTTCGACGCCCGCCACGACGGATAGAGCGTCGCGAGCACCGAGAGGACGAGCGCCATCGCGACGATCCAGGCCGTCTCCGCGACATCGATTCGCGCCGGCAGCCGCGTCAGATAGTAGACCTGCGGGTCCATCAGCTTGGTCCCGAGCACGGTCTGGAGAAGCTGCCGGATGGATTCGATGTTCCAGCAGAACACGACCCCCAGGATCAGCCCCGCGATGGTGCCGACGACGCCGATCGACGCTCCCGTGATGAGGAACACCCGCATGATCGCGCCCTTCGTCGCCCCCATGGTGCGCAGGATGGCGATGTCGCGGCTCTTCTCCTTCACCAGCATCATGATGCCGGAAATGATGTTGAGCGCCGCGACCAGCACGATCAGCGAAAGGATGATGAACATCACGTTGCGCTCGACCTCGAGCACCGTGAAGAACGTCTCGTTGCGCTTTCGCCAGTCGGAGAAATGGAGTGTCGGCCCTCCGGCCGCCCGCATCGGCCCGATCACGCCGTCCACCGCATCCGGACTGCTGACCAGCACTTCGAGCACGTCAACTTCGGCGCCACGCGAGAAATAGCGCTGCGATTCGACGAGCGGCATGAACACCATCGTCTTGTCGTACTCGGACATGCCGAGTTCGAAGATCGCAGCGATCCGGTACCGTTTGATGCGCGGCGCAGTGCCAAACGGCGTCGAGGCCCCCTTTGGCGCGACGAGCGACACGCTGTCGCCGAGCCCCACCTGGAGGAGGTTGGCGAGCCGCGTACCGAGCGCGATACCGTCCTGGTCGTCGAAGCCGTCGAGCGTGCCGAAGCGGACGTTGCTGGAGACAAGCGTCAGCTTTTTCAGGCTCTCTTCCGAGAGCCCGCGCACCAGCGCCCCGAGCGTGTTCGCGGGCGACGAGATCATCGCCTGCCCCTCGATCAGCGGCAGCACGGCCTTGACCCCGGGCACGCCCTTGAGACGGCCGGCGGCGTCCACGTAGTCCTCGAACGGGGCCTGGATCTTGTGCACGATCACATGCCCGTTGATGCCGAGGATCTTCTGGAAGAGTTCGTGCCGGAACCCGTTCATCACCGCCATGACGATGATCAGCGTCGCGACGCCCAGCATGATCCCGATGAACGAGATCCCGGCAATGACCGAGATGAAGCCTTCCTTGCGCCGCGCCCTGAGATAGCGCTTCGCGAGCAGCCACTCGAACGGCGCAAACGGCGCCGTATCGACGCTCGTCTCGGCGCGTGTCGCTGTGGCGTCCGTCTTTTCGGCCGCTGTGATCGCCATCTGCGCTGCCTTCCTGTTTGAGGCTGCATGTCAACGGCACCCTGCCGCACTTCGCGGCGACATTGCGGCAGCCGGACCGTCGATCCCCGCTTGTTACCAGCCGGCGCGTGATCGACGCCAGCCGCCGTCACAATCCACCGGCCAAATGGCGCGCCTGCGACACTGCCGGACCGCTGCCCGGGTCAGCCAGACGGCTTGCCGACGAAT
>JBGSJD010000621.1:0-4210 GCA_041742195.1 Hyphomicrobiaceae bacterium | reverse complement strand
GTTTTGCCGCGCGGTCGGGCTGGCCAGCGTGTTCCCGCGCTCGGACCTGTTCAACGGCGAGGCGCTCGGCGGCTGGGACCGCGGTACCGAGCGCGAGGTGGATATCGTCTCCGGCTGCTTCCTGATGCTGCCGCGGGCGCTGTGGCAACGGCTCGGCGGATTCGATCCCGTCTACTTCATGTATGGCGAAGAGGCAGACCTCTGCCTTCGCGCGCGTGCCCTCGGCGCGCGGCCGCGGGTTTCGCCCGATGCAACGATCATCCATCACGGCGGCGCCTCCGAGGCGACCCGCGAAGGCAAGATGGTGAAACTTCTGGCGGCCAAGGCGACGTTGATCGACCGGCATTTCCCGCTCTGGCAGCGTGGTCTCGGGCTGGGGCTGCATGCGTTGTGGCCGCTGAGCCGGTGGCTCGCGCTGGCCGCGGTCGGATTGGTCACCGGATCGGCGAAGAGCGCGCAGTCCGCGGCGGTCTGGAACGCCATCTGGCGGCGGCGCGGCGAGTGGCGGCGCGGCTTTGTTCTGGAGGCCGGGTTGCCGCGGGCGACAAGCCATAAGGCGGCCAGCGTCGAGCCTCGCGGCGTCGCAACGTCCTGAGATTCCTTCCACGTCACGCGAACCCTGGAGCGCCCCAACGAACAGGCCGCTCTAGCAAGATCGAAAGACCGACATGTCCATGACGCTGTCCCTCCTGCGCGCCACCGACAAGGCAGACATGCCTGCCTACAGCATCGCGACCCTCGTCAACGACGAGGCGCAGTACGCGGCGATGCGCCAATCGTTCGAGGGGGGCGGTTTTGCCAGTGGCGACACCGAGTATCTCGCCGCGCGCGGGGCGACGTCGGCCTACGCGGCCCTCAATGCGCTGCTCGACGAGGCGCGCGGCGATGTCGTCATTCTCTGCCATCAGGATGTCCGTCTGATCACCGACGGACGGGGGGAACTCGACCAACGGATCTCGGAACTCGCGGTGCGGGCGCCCGACTGGGCGTTGGCGGGCAATGCGGGGGGTGTTTATCCCGGTCGCCTCGCGATGCGCATCTCGGATCCGCACGGTGCCGACCGGCATGTCGGCGAGCTGCCGGCGCGGGTGCAGAGCCTCGACGAGAACTTCATCGTCGTGCGGCGGAAGAGCGGCGTACGGTTCTCGCAGGATCTCAGCGGTTTCCATCTCTATGGCGCGGACATCTGCCTCGTCGCGGACGTACTCGGCTGGTCGGCGTTCGTGATCGATTTTCATCTCCAGCATCTCAGCCCGGGCCGAAAGGATGCCTCGTTCCAGGAGGCGGAGAGGGCGTTTCGGGCCAAGTGGTCGCGCGCGCTCAGGCCCCGGTGGGTGCAGACCACCTGCACGCTGGTCAAGCTGTCGGGAAGCCCCGTGGGATCGGCGCTTGGCGAACTGCAGGAAGGGCCGGTCCGCCGGCTGATGCGGCGCTGGGTGGGCGGTGGGGTGTGGGGACAGCGGCCCGTCGACGCCCACCGCTGAGCGCGCCTTTTCGTCTGACTTCATCGCTTGGGCGACCGCCGCGTCGTGCGCCGTTCTGCCCCATCTCGGGGCTTGGATGTATTGCGGGTTTGCAACACTTTAAGGTTGCAGAATTCCGACAATTTGTCGATTGCCTTGAGTCGGTCAAGATCAGCAGGGTATTGGATTGCCGCTTTACCCAATCATGGGGAGGGAGACCGGTGCTGCTCGACAGCACAGGTCACGGGTCAAGGGGATGAGATGATGTACCTGCGTAAACTGCTGCTCGGCCTCGCCGCGCTGTTCGCCTTCGCTCTGCCGGTTGCGGCTCAGGCGCCCGCCGCCGACGATACGTGGCGGGTCGCGCTGCACGTCAACGACAACGACGTCGGCAAGATGAACCTGACGCTCAACAACGTGCAGAACATCCTTGCGGACTTCAAGAAATCGAAGCGCAAGGTCGAGATCGAAGTCGTGACGTACGGCCCCGGGCTGCACATGTTCCGGGAAGACACGAGCCCGGTGAAGGCGCGCATCCAGGACATCGCGCTCGCCAATCCGAACGTGAAGTTCGCCGCGTGCAACAACACGGCCGGCAACATGGCCAAGACCGAGAAGAAAGAGATCAAGATCATGTCCGAGGCGACGATCGTGCCGTCGGGCATCGTGCATCTCGTCGAGCTGCAGCGTAAAGGCTTCGCCTACGTGAAGCCCTGAGACCATGGTTGCCTTCGTTTCCGTGACGTTGCGGGGTCCTTCGGGGCCCCGCTTGTTTTTCGGGCCGAGGTGGCCGAAGTCACGGCAACGCTCGCATGGTCGGGGCTGGTCCCCTTTTCATCGGCCCGGCCAACATGCATGATGCGCTTGCCGCGCGATCCGGCGCGCGTCAGCGAACAGCGGCGAGCCCATCATGACCACTTCCCCAAATCGAGTGACCCTGCTGCGCGAGGGCGCGGACGGCCGCGCCGTGCACGATGTCGGCGGCATGGACTTCGGTCCAATCGATCGGCACGAGCACGATCTGGCGCTCTGGGAGAAGCGCACGGACGCCATGCTCATCCTGCTCTGCTCCAAGAAGAACGTCTTCACAATCGACGCCATGCGGCGCGTGATCGAGGACTACGGACAGCAGGCCTACGACCGGACGACCTATTACGAGAAATGGATACGGGCCATCCGCAACCTGCTCGTCGAGCAGGAGATCGTGTCGCCCGACGAGGTCGAAACGCGCATGGCGGACGTGGCGGCGCGGCATCGCGCTAACGGGCGGCAGGTCAGCGCCGAGACGATCGACTGGGCGAAGGGAGGTGCGGCATGAGCGGCGAAGCCGTCACGGCGCAACGGTTCAGGCCCGGCCAGACCGTGCATGTGATCGAGCGGCCGGCGCTCGGCCATTGCCGGACGCCCTGGTATCTCAGAGGCAAGACAGGCGTCGTGGCCGCGGTCCAGGGCGCCTACCGGGATCCCGAGCGGCTCGCCTATCACAAGCCGGGCCTGCCGAGCCAGGTGCTCTACAAGGTGCGGTTCCTGCAGAGCGAGCTGTGGCCCGACTATCCGGGGCCGACAAGCGATCACCTCGAGGCGGACATCTACGAAGGCTGGCTGGAGAGCGCGTCATGACGCACGACGATCACGATCATGACCACGATCATGACCACGACCATCCGCATGGCGGCGACGGCCATACCCACCCGCCGCAGAAGGATCACGATGCCGGGCCGATGAGCGCCTACGAGGTGCTCGAAGAGGCCATTCGATCGCTGCTCGTCGACAAGGGCGTGCTGACGGCCGACGAGGTCGCGGCGCAGATCGACCTGATGGACAGCCGCACGCCCGCGCTCGGTGCGACGGTGGTGGCGAAGGCGTGGACCGATGCAGCCTTCAAGGCGAAATTGATGGCGGACACGCGCGGGGCGCTCCTCGATATGGGGATCGATATCGGCACGCTGGCCGAGTTCCGCACGATCGAGAATACGCCCGACGTGCACAACGTCGTCGTATGCACGCTGTGTTCCTGCTACCCGAAGCTGCTGCTCGGCATCCCGCCGGCTTGGTACAAGAGCCTCGCCTACCGGTCGCGCGTCGTCGTCGATCCGCGGGCTGTGCTGGCCGAGTTCGGGGTGGCGGTGTCGGAGGGCGTCGAAGTGCGGGTGCACGATTCGACCGCGGATCTCCGCTATCTCGTGCTGCCGATGCGGCCGCCGGGAACCGAGGGCTGGAGCCCGGACAAACTCGCCAGCCTCGTCACGCGCGATGCCATGATCGGGACGGCCATTCCCGACCCGGGCCTCCGCGCGGCCGCCGAATGATCGCACTTGCGCGCCAAACGAAACGCATGCCTCAGGAGAGAAGAATGAGCAGGATCGGCTTCGGGCGTCGCCTGGGTCTCGCGGCGCTGACGATCATGGTCGGCGCGCACAGCGCGAGCGCGCACCATCCCATGGGCGGCAAGACGCCATCGACATTCGCCGAGGGGCTCCTGTCAGGGCTCGGGCATCCGGTCATCGGCCCGGATCACCTCGCGTTCCTGGTGGCGATCGGGATCGCGGCGGCGCTGGTGCCGGCCGGTATCGGCGTCATCGCGGCCTTCATTGCCGCCTCCACGGCGGGTGTGCTGCTGCACTTTGGCGCGTTCGACCTGCCGATGAGCGAACTGCTGGTGGCTGGCAGCGTACTGGTCGCGGGCGCTCTCGTAGCGCTCGGACGGCGGACGGGCTCGTCGCAGTGGCTGGTGCTCGCCGTGCTCG
>JBGSJD010000620.1:0-7030 GCA_041742195.1 Hyphomicrobiaceae bacterium | reverse complement strand
GTCGATCGCGACGGCCGTCTCATCACCCGCGCGCTGGGCCCCGAGCTGCTGCCCGGCGTCACCCGCCGCACGCTTCTCGACCTCCTCGCCCGGGAGGGGATCGCCCTCGTCGAGCGTCCGTTCACCGTCGCTGAAGCCCAGTCGGCGCGCGAGGCGTTCACGACCTCGGCGACCAGCCTCGTGATGCCCGTCGTCGCCATCGATGGCCGCAGCATCGCCAACGGCGAGCCTGGCACGCTCACGCTGCGTCTGCGCACACTCTTCCACGAGGTGGCCGAGCACGCCCGCCTGAACTGACGACCACACCAGAGGCGGGCAGCGGCGCGATCGTCCGTTGGCTACGCACTTGCGAATGGCGCGCCGACAATTTACGGTGAGAGATTGTCAATACGCGAAATTTGCATGGCCCGAGATCAAGACGAACCCGCACGCCCGACCCGCAGCCGGACCGCACCTGTCGTGCGCCCGGCCGCAAAGACCACGGCCGCTGGCTCTGAGCCGGTGGCCGATAATAAGAGCGCCAAAGACAACAAGAACGGAAAGCAAATGGCCGCCGAACGTCCCCAAAGCCTCCAGGACACGTTCCTGAACTACGTCCGCAAGAACAAGACGCCCTTGACGATTTTCCTGATCAACGGCGTCAAGCTCCAGGGCATCGTCACGTGGTTCGACAATTTTTGCGTGCTCCTGCGCCGCGACGGCCACTCGCAACTCGTCTATAAGCACGCCATATCGACGATCATGCCGGGTGGACCGGTGCATCTGATGGACACCGATCCGGCAGACGGCGCCCAAGGGTAGAGACAACTCATCAGCGACGACATCGAAGACATCGAACCCGCAAGACCGAAACGCGCACTGGTGGAACGCGACGTTCCCCCGACACGCGCCATCGTCCTTGCCCCGGTTCTCACGCGCAGCACCGGCAACGCCGGCAACGGCACGGCGCCGCGCGTCTCGCTCCATAGCCCCGAGGATCGTCTGGCCGAGGCAGTCGGCCTCGCCCAGGCCATCGATCTCGACATCGCCGAGAACCTGATCGTGCCGGTGCCGGTGCCGAGACCGGGCACGCTCTTCGGCTCCGGCAAGGTCGAGGAGATCCGCGTTCTCGTCGAGGAGAGCCAGAGCACGCTCGTCATCATCGACCACGCCGTCACGCCCATCCAGCAGCGCAACCTCGAAAAGGCGTGGAACGCCAAGGTCGTCGACCGGACGGGCCTCATCCTCGAGATCTTCGGCCGGCGCGCCCGCACCCGTGAAGGGCGTCTGCAGGTCGAACTGGCCCACCTCACCTATCAGAAGAGCCGCCTCGTCCGCAGCTGGACCCATCTCGAACGCCAGCGGGGTGGCGCCGGCTTCCTCGGTGGCCCGGGCGAAACCCAGCTCGAACTCGATCGCCGTCTGATCCAGGACCGCATCGACGCGCTGAAGACCGAACTGGAAGCCGTCGTCCGGACGCGCGAACTGCACCGCGCCGGCCGCCGCCGCGTGCCCTACCCGATCGTCGCCATCGTCGGCTACACCAACGCGGGCAAGTCGACGCTCTTCAATCGCGTAACCGGCGCCAGCGTCCTCGCCAAGGACCAGGTCTTCGCCACCCTCGATCCGACCATGCGCGAAATCCGCATGGCGAGCGGCCGGCGCATCATCCTGTCGGATACCGTCGGCTTCATCTCCGATCTCCCGACCATGCTCGTCGCCGCGTTCCGCGCCACGCTGGAAGAAGTCATCGAAGCCGACCTCATCCTCCACGTGCGTGACATTTCCCATCCCGAGAGCGAGGCGCAGGCGGCCGACGTCCTGCACGTTCTGACCGGCCTCGGCGTCGCGACTGATGGTCCGACAGCCCACATGCTCGAGGTCTGGAACAAGGTCGACCGCCTCGACCCCGAGCGACGCGAGGAGATGACCCGCGCCGCGCGTCGCCAGGACCCGCAGCCGGTGCTCCTCTCGGCCATCACCGGCGACGGCGTGGAGACCCTGCTCGGCGCCATCGACATGCGCCTCTCGGCCTCGGACGTCCTGCTCGACGTCGTCGTCCCTCCCGAGGACGGACGCCTCCTCGCCTGGATCTACGAAAACGGCGAGGTCGTCTCGCGCGAGGCCGATGCCGACGGCGCGGCGCACATGAAGGTGCGCGTGCCCGCCGAGCACCGCCACCGCTTCGAAAGCCGCCTCAAGCTCTAGGCTTTAAGCTCGCCGGCCTTGGCCTCGTTCCAGAGCCGATCCATCTCGGCGAGATCGCTCTCGGCCGGCGTCCGCCCGGCCTCCGCGAGGCGCGCTTCGATGGCCCCGAACCGGCGCACGAACTTGGCATTGGTGCCGCGCAACGCCGTCTCCGCATCGATGTCGAGATGTCGCGCCACATTGGCGAGGACGAACAGGAGGTCACCCAGTTCGTCCGCGATCCGTCGCCGGCGCTGTTCCGTGTCGCTGCCCGCCGGAGCCTGGACCGCTTCTTCCAGTTCCCCGATCTCTTCGCGCACCTTCTCGAACACCGGTGCCAGTGACGGCCAGTCGAACCCGACCGATGCGGCTTTGTCCTGCAACTTGAGGGCGCGGGAAAGCGCCGGCAGCGCCATCGGCACCGACGCGAGAAGGCCCGCCGTCTTTGCTTCGGCGCTGGGCTCGCCGTCCGCGCTGCTCTCTGCCGCGAGACGCTCAGCCAGCCGCTCGGCCTTCTCTTCCTGCTTGATACGCTCCCAGCTCGCCTTCGCCTCGTCGGCCGATGGCGCCACGCCATCACCGAACACGTGCGGATGCCGCCGGATCATCTTCCGAGTGATGCCGTGGACGACATCACCGAAATCGAAGTGCCCGGCCTCTTGCGCCAACTGCGCGTGATAGACGACCTGCAGCAGGAGATCGCCAAGCTCTTCCTTAAGGTCCACGAAGTCACGCCGCTCGATGGCATCCGCCACCTCGTGCGTTTCCTCGATGGTGTAGGGAATGATGCTCTCGAACGTCTGCTCGAGATCCCACGGGCAGCCCGTGACGGGCGTCCTCAGCTCCGCCATGATCTCGACGAGCCGCCCCACGTCCCGCCCCGGCGTCATGCCCTTGCGTCGGCTCATGTCGTGCGCCTGTGTCGTTGCTGTTTCGCTATCCAGGCGCTACCTCTACCCGAGCAGCGGCGGGCTGTCGAAACCTGAAGCCCGACGCGCGGGGGGACGGCCGTGTTCATCATCCACTTCGTCGTCAACGTGCTGATCGTTGCGGTGGAGATCGCGCTGGCTGTTTGCGCCGGCTGGCTGGCGTGGCGATACCCGCTCGTCTTCGCTGGCGTGTCGGCCGCCCTTGCAGCGCTTCTGGGCCTCCGCCTCGAAGCCCGACGCCTGGCCTTCGAGATGCCGTTCTACTTTGAGGGGAGTGGGCCGCTGGGCCGCTTCGTCCGCCTGATCGTCGGAACCGCGCAGGCCCTCCTCAAGGGCGTTCTCGCCGGCCTGGTCGCCGTGATGACGTTCTCCGGTACCGGTGAGAGCCGCCTCCAGTTCGTCGCCGCCCTCTTCGTAATCGGCGTCCTGATCGGATCGACCGTCCTTCGCCGCCTGACGATCAGTCTCCGCGCCCGGCCGATGCACTGGGGCTTCTTCCGCATGTCGCTGCCGCTCGGCCTGCTGTTCTCGGCAGCCGTGAGCTTCATTCCCGTGCCGTCGTCCCTGCAACTCGCGCGACAGGTCCTGATCGACCTTCCCGAACGCCCCGGCATCGCTCAGGCAGGGGAGGCGCTGTTCAGCCTGCGCCTCTGGCTCGACGATCTGATCGTCCGCCTGATCGCGACCTACACCGGCCCGGACTGGGCCAAGCTCGCCGGCATCATCATCGGATCGAACATCCTGGTCGGCTTCCTGATCGCGATCTACGCCGTCGTGCTGTCCGAGGTCGTCCGCACGCTCGAGGAGGCCCATTGGCGCGCCCGCGGCTACAGGGTGCAGTAACGGCGCCTCGACGCGAAAAGCCGCGGACCGGCATTCGGCTCGGCGACCGGATGCCGCCGACCGCCTCGACACAGCGAGCGCCGGCGGTCGCTGTGTCAAATCCTTGCTCAATCAGCCAACGCGCCCTGCATCGACGGCGTCGCCACTCCCCCATATTTCATTCGCATAATATATATTATGGAAAATATGATGGATCACGCTCGTGATCACAACCCGTTACGCAATCCCGGCGCCTGCGCCGTTCACTCGTACTGTGACGTCACGAGCTGATCCAGCAACCGCACGCCCCACCCCGAGCCCCAGCTCTGGTTGATCTCGTCGCGGCTGGAATCCATCGCCGTCCCGGCCACGTCGAGATGCGCCCACGGCGTCGTCGCCTCGCGAATGAAGCGCTGCAGGAACTGCGCGGCCGTGATGGCGCCACCGAAGCGCCCGCCGATGTTCTTCATGTCGGCGTTCTTGCTGTCGATCAGCTTGTCGTAGGCCGGCAGCAGCGGCATCCGCCAGACCCTCTCCCCTGTCGCGATCCCGGCATCCTCGAGGTCGCGGGCGAGCTTGTCCGTGTTGCAGAAGAGACCTGCGTGCTCCTTCCCGAGCGCCACCATGATCGCGCCCGTCAGCGTCGCCAGATCGACGATCGCCCGCGGCTTGAAGCGCTCCTGCGCGTACCAGAGCACGTCCGCGAGGACGAGACGGCCTTCCGCGTCCGTATTCAGGACCTCGATCGTCTGGCCGGACATCGACGTCACGATGTCGCCCGGCCGCGTGGCGCTGCCCGACGGCATGTTCTCGACGAGCCCGACGAGCCCGACGGCGTTCACATTCGCCTTGCGCCGCGCGAGCGCCAGCATCAGTCCGGAGACGCAGGCCGCGCCACCCATGTCCCCCTTCATGTCTTCCATGCCGGCCGCCGGCTTCATCGAGATGCCGCCCGTATCGAAGACGACGCCCTTGCCGACGAAGCACACGGGCGGCTTCGACTTGGCGCGGCCTTTGGCGCCGTTCCATTGCATGACGACGACGCGGCTCTCGCGCACGCTGCCCTGCCCGACCGCCAGCAGCGCCCCCATCTTCAGGTCACGCAGTTGTGCCATGTCGAGCACCTCGACCTCGAGCCCGGGCACTTCGAGCGCTGCAAGCCGCGCCGCGAACTCCACCGGGCCGAGCGCATTGGCTGGCTCGTTGACGAGATCGCGCGCGAGATAGACGCCGTCCACAACCGCCACACGCTCCGCAAACGCGGCCTCGGCCGCACTCGGATCCTCGCAATGCACGAGCACGCTCTGAGGCCCCTTTCCGCCCGAGGCGTCGCCACCGTCCTCCTGCTTGCGCCGCGACTTGTATTTCGTGAACTGGTAGGCGCGCAGAAGAACGCCCTCCGCGAGACGCGCGGCAGCGCCGGCCGTCCCTTGCGGTGTATCCAGCACGAGGCTCGCGCTATCCCCCGGGCGATTGGCGATCTGGCCCCAGATCGCCCCGCCGATGCGCATCCAGTCGAGCGCTTCGAGCGCTTCCGCCTTGCCGATGCCCACCATCGTCACCCGGCCGACCTCGAGCCCGTGCGGCGCAAGCACCTCGACACACGCCCGCGCCTTGCCCTTGAAGCCGGCCTCGACGGCGGCCCGCTTGAGGCTGCCTCCGGACTGTGTGTCGAGCCGCTTGCCGATACCGCCGAGTTCCACGTCCTGCCCGACGGTGAGCACGACACTGCCCGCCAGTGCGGTCGACAGCGGGACGAAACGGACATCGGGTCTCTGTGTCATGCTCTGGCTCATGCTCGGCGCGCGCGCCACGCAACCCGGTGTTTCGACCGAGGGCGTGACGGGTTGGCTCCTGTTAGATGAAGGCGCAATCTGCTCTAAAGGCTAGGGACGTTGCGGACGAATCGCAAGCACCGCCAGCCACGCGCCTGGGGACCGAGGTGCGCGGCAGCAGCCCGGCAGAGACCAGTCCGGGCCGCAGTTCGGCCACGGTCGCATGCGAACGCCATGATCAACGAGCCCCCGCCCACACGGCGGGGAGAACGGGGGCAAGAGAGCATGTCTGGCACGACGCGGAACCCGCGCGAGCGCCGATCGAGCAGGACCGACCATCGTCGGTGCGCCCGGTATGCCGCGTGCCGGTGGTCGTCGCCAGCGCGGAGACGCCGCTGATGCCCGGCATTCTCTTCCGCTATATCTTCCGGCAGGCGGGCGGCTCGGTGATGATGATCCTCTCGTCGCTGACCGGCGTCGTCTGGATCGCGCTCGCGCTGCGCCAGCTCAACCTCGTGACCTCGCAAGGCCAGGACACGTGGATGTTTCTCAAGATGACGCTGCTGGCACTCCCCAACCTGATGGCGCTGATCGCGCCCCTCGCCCTGCTCGTCGCCTCGATCCACGTCCTGAACCGCCTCAACGGCGACAGCGAACTCATCGTCACGACGGCCGGCGGCGGCACGGTCTGGACCATCGCCAAGCCCTTGCTCGTCCTGGCGCTCCTCGTGTCCCTGGCGGTCAGTTTTGTGAACCACGTCGCCATGCCGTGGAGCTTGCGCCTGTTGCGCACCTACGTCGTGCAGGTGCGGACCGACCTCATCTCGCAGGTGATCCAGCCCGGGCGGTTCTCGACCCCCGAGCCGAACCTGACGTTCCATATCCGCGACCGCGACTTCTCCGGCACCTTGCTCGGCCTCGTCATGCACGACAACCGCGACGAGAAGATCGCGAGCACCTACCTTGCCGAGAAGGGCCACATCATCAAGCAGGACGGCACAGGCTATCTGCTGATGCAGCAGGGCCACATCCTGCGTCGTCCGCGCAACGGTGATCCCGTGCAGACGATCGTGTTCCAGAGCTACGCCGTCGATCTCGCGCGCTTCGAGCCGAAGCAGCAGGGCATCGACCTGAAGCCGCGCGAGCGCTATTTCGACGAACTCGTCGCGCCCGCAGCCGACGACGTCATCGCCAAGCGCCAGCCCGGCCTGCTGCGCGCCGAGTTGCATGAGCGGTTGTCGAGCCCGCTCTATCCGTTCGCTTTCGTGTTGCTGGCGGCAGCCTTCGTGGGCCAGGCCCAGACGACGCGCCAGAACCGCATGCAGGCCATCATCGCAG
>JBGSJD010000619.1:0-5550 GCA_041742195.1 Hyphomicrobiaceae bacterium | reverse complement strand
AACGACGGTCAGGTTCTCTGGTCATCGCCTTGTGCACGATCGCTACCAGGCGCTTGGGTAGACGGCTGCCGTTGGGCTGGCGATCGAGCGGAGTCCATTGGCCGCGCGCCGCTTGTAATGCTTCACGTCGCGGAAGCTCCTGCGCTCTCCGCCACCGCCGGTCCCGAGATAGAACTCCTTGACGTCGGCGTTGTCGCGCAGCGCCGACGCATCGCCGTCGAGCACCACGCGCCCGCTCTCCAGGATGTAGCCGTAGGTTGCGTACTTGAGCGCCATGTTCGTGTTCTGCTCGGCGAGCAGGAACGAGACGCCGTCCTTCGTGTTGATGTCTTTCACGATCTCGAAGATCTGCTCGACGATCTGCGGCGCGAGCCCCATCGAAGGCTCGTCGAGCAGCACCATCGTCGGATTGGCCATGAGGGCGCGCCCGATGGCACACATCTGCTGCTCGCCGCCGGACGTGTATCCGGCCTGCGAGGTCCGCCGCTCCTTGAGCCTCGGGAAATAGGTGTAGACCCGCTCGAGCGAAGCCGCGATCGCGGCGCGCCCGTCGCGACGCGTGAAGGCGCCCGTCAGCAGGTTCTCCTCGATCGTCAGATGTCCGAAACAGTGACGGCCTTCCATCACCTGGATGCAGCCCCGCTTGACGAGTTCGTTCGGCGTCAGGCTGTCGATCCGCTCGCCCTTGAAGGTGATCGAGCCCTTCGTAACTTCCCCGCGCTCGGCCTTGAGCAGATTGGAGATCGACCGGAGCGTCGTCGTCTTTCCCGCGCCGTTCGCACCGAGGATGGCGACGATGCCACCTTGCGGGACGTTGAGCGACACGCCCTTCAGCACCAGGATGACGTGATCATAGATCACCTCGATGTTGTTCACTTCGACGATGTTGGGCTTCGTCGACGTGCCGGCGGCGGTGGCGGCTGTCATTGCGGTATCCGGGATCGAGAGCTTCGTCGATGGTGGGCAGTCGAAGGGCAGCCGGCCGGACATGACGTCCGGAGCCGGCTGCCCATCCCCCCGGGATTAGTCCGGCTTGGAGCAATCGCGCGGCGTGATCTTCTTCTCCGCCGCGTACTTTGCCGACTGCTCGGCGACGAGCTTGTCGAGCACGGCGCGGTCAGCCGTGTACCAGTCCGAGATCACCTTCCACTCCTTGCCGTCCCACTGCTGCACGCGGGCGACGTCGGCACCCTGGTGGTCGTTGCAGGCGAACTTGAGCGGCCGGATCATCCCGTCGAACCCGGCCTCTTTGATCCGGGCTTCCGTGATGTCGAGGTTCTCGAAGCCCCAGCGGACCTGCTCGCCCGTCATCGGCTTGTTGCCGTACTTCTTCATCGCGGTGCGGATGGCTTCCGTCCCGATGAAGGAGTTGATCAGGCCACGGTTGTAAAGAACCTGGCCGAAGTCCTCCTTGGCGTTGCCTTTGCCCTTGTCGAGGAGGTGCTTCTTGATCTCGGCATGGACGCCGACCTTTCCCGGACCATGCTGCAGCATCAGCGCCTTGTAGCCCTTGGCGCCGTCGCCGGCGGGAGCAACGTCAGGCTCCGCGCCCGACCACCAGATACCGATGATCTTTTCGCGCGGGTAGGCGACGGCGGCAGCTTCCTTGATCGCCGTGCCGTTCATCACGCCCCAGCCCCACAGCAGCACGTAGTCCGGCCGGTCCTGCCGGATCGAAAGCCACTGCGACTTCTGCTCGACGCCGGGATGCGTCACGGGAACGCCCTTGTAGATGAACCCGTGCTTGGCAGCGAGCGCCTCGAGGGCAGGGATCGGCTCCTTGCCATAGGGGCTGTCGTGATAGACGAGCGTGATCTTCTTGCCCTTGAGCTTGTCGAACCCGCCGAGTTCCTTGGCGGCATGCTGGACGGCGACGCTGGCGCCCGTCCAGTAGCTGCCCATGGCGATGAAGTTCCACGGGAACACGGCGCCGTTGCGGCTCTCCGAACGCCCGTAACCGAGCGTCAGCAGAGGGATCTTGTCGCCCGGAGCCTTCTCGGTGAGCGCGAACGTGATGCCCGTCGACAGCGGCGACACGTAAGACGCGCCCGTAGCGCCCTTGCCCTTGAGGCGCTCGTAGCACTCGACGCCCTTGTCGGTGGCGTAGCCCGTTTCACACTCCTCGAAGCTGATCTTGACGCCGTTGATGCCGCCGTCGCGCTCGTTCAGAAGCGCCAGATAATCGACACCGCCGTTGGCGAACGGCACGCCGTTCACGGCGTAGGCACCCGTCCGATAGGACAGAATCGGGATGAACTGCTCGCCACCCTGGGCGAGCGCCGGTGCGACCGACGCGAGAGACGCGCCGATGACGACGGACGCTGCAACAAGTTTCTTCATGTCCTTCCTCCTCTTTATTGCGCAGCTGGTTGGACGGCCCGGCCGCGCGGTCGTGCGGAGCTTTGTTATCTGCCTTACCGTCCCGAGAACGCACCGCTGCCTTCGAGATGGCTTCCGAAATTTGGCTCAGTAAGGGAATGGCCACAGCCTGAGCTTCTCTTTCGCAAGGCTGACGAGCCTTGCGAATCCATGTGGCTCCTTGATGAGCAGGAAGCAGATCAGTGAGCCGAAGATGATGAACTCGAGATGCGAGATGGTCTCCGTCGAAAGTGGCACCCCCAGCTCCGACGGCACGACGTTGAGGAAGATCGGCACCATGAGGATGAACCCGGCGCCGAGGAACGAGCCGAGGATGGATCCGAGCCCGCCGATGATCACCATGAAGAGAAGCTGCAGCGATCGGTCGATCGAGAATGCGAGTGGCTCCCACGCGCCGAGATAGACGAAGGCCCACAGCGCACCGGCCACGCCGACCATGAACGACGAGACGGCGAAGGCCGACAGCTTGGCGAAGAACGGACGGATGCCCATCAGTTCGGCGGCGATGTCCATGTCCCGGATCGCCATCCACTGGCGTCCGATGGCGCCGCGCACGAGGTTCTTCGCGACAAAGGCGAAAAACACGACGAAAGCGAGGCAGAAAAGATAGCGCTCGATCGGCTCGTCGACGACCCAGCCGAACACGTTGAGTTCCGGCGCGCTGACCGAGCCCGACGGCGCATAGTTGGTGAACCATTTGACGCGCAGGAACAGCCAGTCGAAGAAGAACTGCGCGGCGAGCGTCGCGACGGCGAGATAGAGCCCCTTGATGCGCAGCGACGGGATTCCGAACAGCACACCGACGATGGCCGAGCATACGCCGCCGAGCAGGATCGATGGCAGCACGGGGAGCGCCGGCAGTCCGATCTCCGGCATTCCGGTGCCGAACTTGTAGGCCATGTAGGCGCCGATCGCCATGAACGCCCCGGAACCGAGCGAGATCTGTCCGCAATAGCCGATCAGGATGTTCACGCCGATCGCGGCGAGCGACAGAATCAGGAACGGCAGCAGAATGGCACGCAGCAGGTACTCGTTGCCGAACGGCCAGACCCCGAAGTGCGCCATCAGCGGAATGCCGACGAACGCGAACGCCAGGAGCGCACCGAGCGCCATGCGGTCCTGCCGCAGCGGCAGCATGGCCATGTCGGCCGAATAGGTGGTCTTGAACTGGCCGGTCTCGCGATAGAGCATGACGGCCCTCCTCAGATGCGCTCGATGATCTTTTCGCCGTAAAGGCCTTGCGGCCTCACGAGCAGGACTGCCAGAGCCAGCACGTAAGCGAACCAGTACTCGATGCCGCCTCCGATGATCTCGCCCAGGTAGATTTCCGCGAGTTTCTCGCCGGCCCCGACAATGAGGCCGCCGACGATCGCGCCCGGCACCGACGTGAACCCGCCGATAATGAGCACCGGCAGCGCCTTCAGCGCCAGGAACACGATCGAGAACTGCACGCCGAGCTTCGTGCCCCACACCGTCGCAGCCACCAGCGCGACGATGCCCGCGACCAGCCAGACGATGAACCAGATCCACGAGATGGGGATGCCGACCGACTGGGCCGCCGCATGATCGTCGGCGACCGCGCGCAGCGCACGGCCCGTCTTCGTGTACTGGAAGAAGGCGGCGAGAGCCACGACGAGGGTCGCAGCGATCAGCCCGCCCCAAACGTCGAGCTTGTTGACGAGAATGCCACCCGGAAAGACTCCGTCACCGAGGATCCAGGCATCGGTCGGGAAGAGCCGCAATGGATAGACCCCCGAGCCGAACACCATCTGCGCCAGCCCTTCGAGGACGAACGTCGCGCCGATCGTCGACATGAAGAGCGTGAGGCCGTCCTGATTGAGCAGCGGCCTGAGCACCCACTTCTCGATCACGAAGGCGCAGAGCGCCATGACCGCGCCGGAAAAGAGGATCGCGAGCGGGATCGCCAGGATGTTTGCAACGCCGAGCCCGGTGAGATAGTCGAGCGACCGGACGAGCGCGAGACCCGCCACCAGCACCATGGCGCCCTGCGCATAATTGAAGACGCCGGACGCCTTGAAGATGAGGACGAAGCCCAGCGCCACCAGCGAGTAGAGAACGCCCGACAGGAGCCCGCCGACGAGGATCTCGAGGAATCCCCCCGGATTATCGATGGCGCGGGAGGCGAGGTAGCCGAGAAACACCGCCGTCACGGCCGCCAGCGCGATATGCACCGCGGTGTCCACGACCGATCGCCGGTCGCCACGCAGCAGCACGAACATCAGTCCCGCGAGGACTGCGCCGATGCCACCCGGAATTGCAAAGCTCAAACCCGACATGCCTGGCCCGTTACCCTGTTGCTTCGCCGGTTGCGCGTCACGGCATCAATGCGAGACGCCGAGATAGGCGTCGATGACTTTTGGATCGGCCTTCACCTGATCCGGCGTACCGTCCGCGATCTTGCGCCCGTACTCGAGCACCACGACGCGGTCGGACAGATCCATCACCACACCCATGTCGTGCTCGATGAGCGCAATCGTGGTGCCGAGATGCTGGTTGATGGTGATGATGAACCGGCTCATGTCCTCTTTCTCTTCGAGGTTCATGCCGGCCATCGGCTCGTCGAGCAGCAGCAGTTCCGGCTCCATGGCGAGGGCGCGCCCGAGTTCCACCCGCTTCTGCAACCCATAGGGCAGCTTGCCGACCGGCACCTTGCGGATGTGCTGAATCTCGAGGAAGTCGATGAGCTTCTCCACCACCTCGCGGTGCCGGATCTCCTCGTTGACGGCCGGTCCGAACCGGAGCGCCTGCCAGAGGATACCGCGCTGCATCTTGAGCGTGCGCCCGGCCATCATGTTGTCAAGCGTCGACATGCCCTTGAACAGCGCCACGTTCTGGAACGTCCGCGAAATGCCGGAGCTGGCGGCGAAGTAGGGCCGCATCTCCCGCCGTTTCTCGCCCTTGAACGTGATCACGCCTTGCTGCGGAAAATAGAATCCGTTGATGACGTTGAGCATCGACGTCTTGCCGGCGCCGTTCGGGCCGATGATGGCGCGGATCTCACCCTTGCGGATATCGAACGAGACGTCGGAGATCGCGCGCACGCCGCCGAATGACAGCGACACGTTCTCGACGGAGAGGATCACATCTTCGGTGCGCCGGGCGCGATCCTCGCGGCTACCGGCGCCGCCAGCCGCCCTGGCCGCGGCCGTC
>JBGSJD010000618.1:0-3796 GCA_041742195.1 Hyphomicrobiaceae bacterium | reverse complement strand
CGGGCACGGTGACGCTCGAACTGGCGCTGGCGGGGACGCCGATGGTCGTTGCCTACCGGGTGGACGGGGTCGCGGCGCGCCTGCAGTTCCTCGTCAAGACGCCGCATTTCGCGCTCTCGAACCTCGTCCTCGGGCGGCGGGCGTTTCCCGAACTCATGCAGGACGACTGCACACCAGCGAAGCTCGCCGACACGCTGGTCGGCGTGATCGAAGACGGCCCGGCGCGCGTTGCACAGCTCGAGGCGCTGCGTGAGGTTCCGGGGCGCATGGTGCTCGAGGGCCGCACGCCGAGCGAAGCCGCGGCGCGGATCGTCGCGGAGTACGCGCTCGGCCGTCCCGGATGAGCCGCCAAAGCGGCCACGGTCGCAGAATATTTACCGAGTGGGGGCCCCAGGGGGCCACGCGGTCTTTACAGGGGGGGGAAGTGGCCCTAATTGCAGTGGCCTTGCTTGCGAAATGCTCCCCAAATCGCACCGCCCCGGAGGTTTCATGAGATGGCGAAACTCGACACGTTCAAATCTGCCAACGAGATGATCGAGGCCCGCCGGCCCGAGCAGCCGGTGATCGGCTTCCGGCCGCATGCGGCTGGCCAGGCGGCACGGTGGTTCCTCGAGAATTTTCAGGGCGATGTCGCCTACGCCTACAAGGCGAACAGCAACGTGTTCCTGCTCGGCGCGCTCTATGGCGCCGGCGTTCGCCATTTCGATGTGGCTTCGCTTCCCGAACTCGAGGACGCGAAGACCATTCCGGACGTGCACTTCCATTTCATGCATCCGGTGAAGTCGCGGCATGCGATCCGGCGGGCGTTCAGCCTCGGTTGCCGGTCGTTCTCGCTCGACAGCGAGGATGAACTCGCCAAGATCCTGCACGAGACGAAGGGCGCCAAGGACCTCGTTCTCTGGGTGCGAATCGCCGTGCCGGCGAAGAACAGCCGGGTGCCGCTCGAGCGGAAGTTCGGCATCACCGGGACGAAGGCCGCTCGCCTTCTCGTCAAGACGCGGCAGGTGGCGAAGGAACTCGGGATCACGTTCCACGTCGGCTCGCAGACGGTGACGCCGGATGCCTACGGCTCGGCGCTCGAGGAAGTGGGCCGGCTCATCGTCAAGGCGGGCGTGCTCGTCAACCGGATCGATGTCGGCGGCGGGTTTCCGTCCCGCTACACGAACGAGGAGCCGACGCCGCTGGTCGAGTTCATGCGCGTCATCCACGACGGCGTTGACCGGCTGCCGGTCGCCGATGGCTGCCGGATCATGTGCGAGCCTGGGCGCGCGCTGGTCGCCGAAGCGGAGAGCCTCGTCGTGCGCGTCGATGCGCGGCGCGGGAACGACCTCTTCATCAACGACGGCAGCTACGGCATGCTGTTCGATGCCGCGCACCTCGGGTTCGTCTTCCCGGTGCGGCTCGTCGGCCGGACGGTGCCGGAGCCCAATGTGCTGAAGCCGTTCGAGCTGTGGGGACCGACCTGCGATTCGATCGATCATATGAAGGGTCCGTTCCTGCTGCCCGACGCCATCCGCGAAGGCGACTACATCGAGATCGGCAACACCGGCGCCTATGCGCGC
Organism: Hyphomicrobiaceae bacterium; assembly: GCA_041742195.1. Taxonomy (GTDB): domain Bacteria; phylum Pseudomonadota; class Alphaproteobacteria; order Rhizobiales; family Hyphomicrobiaceae. Next base: position 2,234 of record JBGSJD010000618.1, on the reverse strand, counting down.
GCCATCGCCGGCCGGTTCAACGGTTACGGCGAGTACGACGAGGTCATCTTCCAGGACCCGCCGATGTACTCGATGTACGGGACGCAGCTTCGGAGCGGGGCCGCGGCCTGACCGTGACGTCTTCCTAGCGGCGGGTGCGTGCCAAGGGTACGCGCCCGCCGTTTGCTTGTCTGGAGTGGAGCCGCGCATGACCGGCACGACGTTCGACTATCTCCCCGGCGAGGCAAGCTTTCTCGATCCGCTGCGGCTCGATGCCGGGGAGCCCGATGCGGCGCGGGCCGTGGTCATTCCCTTCGGTCTCGAAGCGTCCGTCAGCTACGGCGGCGGGACGAAGGACGGGCCGATGGCCATCATCGAGGCCTCGCACCAGCTCGAGCTGTTCGACGAGGAGTTGTGGCGGGAAGCCTACCGCGACTACGGCGTGGCGGCGCTGAGGGCGCCCGCCATTCCCGAACGGATCGAGGACGCTCTCGCGCTCCTCGAGCGGACGGTCGGGGCGGTGCTCGACGCCGGTCGCTTCCCGTTCGTGCTCGGCGGCGAGCATTCGCTGACGGCTGGCGCCATCCGGCCGTTCGTCAGTCGGTATCCGGACCTCGTCGTGCTGCAGTTCGATGCGCATGCCGATCTCCGCGACGGCTATCTCGGCGAGCATTTCAGCCATGCCGCCGCCATGCGCCGCGTGCTCGATCATCCGGGCGTGTCGATGGTGCAGGTCGGCATTCGTGCGTTGTCGCAGCCGGAGGCCGAGTTCTACGATGCCAACCGGCACCGGATCGCCATGCACCTCGCGGTCGACCGGCCGCGCTGGGACATCGAGGCGATACTGGCGCCGCTCGCGGGCAAGCCCGTTTACGTCACGGTCGACATCGATGCGCTCGATGGTTCGGTGATGCCCGCGACCGGTACGCCGACGCCCGGGGGCATGACCTATCCGGATCTTCTCGCCATCCTGAAGCGGGCGGCCGAGGTCGGGCGCATCGTCGGCATGGACATGGTCGAGTTCGCGCCCATTCAGGGGTTCCACGCCTACGACGCATTGGCGGCGCATCTCGCGGCGAAGATGCTCAACTACGCGCTGTCCGGAACGACGCGCCGGGATTGATCGGGGGCAGGGGGCATGAGCATGCGGCGGTTGCGTTCGGCGCTCATGGGGGTGGTCTTCGGGCTGATGGCCGTGCCGGCGGCGGCGCAGGAGTTTTTTGCCGCGCCCCGCGCCATGACCATCGAGAAGGCGTGCGAGGCCTATGCGTCGTTCCGGCGGCAGACCGAGCCGGAGACGGTCGCGCCCGGGGACGTCGTCGTCGCGCGTGGCACCAATCGCAAGACCGATCCGAGCCACGTCTTCGTCGAGATCGGGGGGCGCAAGAAGTGGCTCGAGATCGGCTGCGGGACGCTCGGGCCGGAGGACGCGTCGCTCGCCGACAAGGGGAAGGTGCGGCCCGGCAAGTCCGCGGCCGGCGCACCGGCGCAATGCCTGCCGTTCTTCGACGAGAGCGACGCCAAGGTGAAGGTCGGGCACGGTGGCACCGTCGACATCACGCCGAAGCCGCCTCGGCTCGACACGTTCGACCGTGCGATCAACGCAACGTGCGGCGCGCCGGGCAAGGTCGTCGCCGCCGAGGAATTCAAGGCCATGATGCGCGCGCAGCCCGACGTGCTCGACCGGGTACGCGCGTTCACGGGCGGCAAGGTGTTTGCGGGTAAGGCGGCCGCGACCTCGCGTGAGGCGTATCTCGACGATCTCACGGCGGCGTGGTTCGCGATCAAGGCGTTCGACCACATCTTCTGTGGCGAGCCGAACCCGGGGTCGCAGGGCGGCAAGATCGGCGGATTGCATTTCCACGGTCGCTATCTGCAACTCCAGGAGAGTGGCGAGGCGTGTCGCATGGGCAATCACGCCCAGAACGAGGTGCGCCCGGGCGTGATCTATACGACCGGCGTCATCATGAAGAATGCCAGCGGCCGCTTCGTCAGCGACGCGGTCAAGGGCTATGGGCTGACACTCAGTGGCGAAGACATTCTGAAGGTCGTGACGCGGGCGTTCAGCGAGAACCCGGGCGCGGGGCCGGAGAGCGGCGGCTGCCTGCTGCAGGTCGCCGATGACGGGCACACGTTCGGCACGGTGTTCGTCCGACGCGCGACGGGCATCCGGACGTTCTACCCGGACGCCACGCCAAACGGTCCGCGCGACCGCAGAAATCGACTTCGGCATGACGCCGGATTCGGAACACACC
>JBGSJD010000617.1:0-2617 GCA_041742195.1 Hyphomicrobiaceae bacterium | reverse complement strand
GCAATGGCCGCAAGCGTCAGGCTGTTGAGGGCAGCCCGCCAGAAGCCCTGCTCGAGCGCGCTCGCGAGATGGTGGCTGGCGTTCGCAACCAGCATGGCGAACGGAATGCCGAACCCGACGAGCGCCGGCACGAGACAGACGGCGAGCGCGGCCACCGCCGCCCAACCATCGAGATCGGCGAACGGAATGGCCTTCAGTCGGCCCGTCGTCGCATGCACGCGTCCACCACCCCGGAAGGCACGCTCGGCCCAGAACAGCGCCCCGACCATCAGCAGCGCCACGGCCGCGATTTGCGCCGCGCCGGGCAGGTTCGACCGCTGCAACCACGTGGCATAGATTGAGGCCGAGAGCGTCTCGACGCCCAGATGCTGCACCGCGCCCAGGTCGTTCAACGTTTCCATCAGCGCGAGAGTGACGCCAGCCACCAGCGCCGGCTTGGCGAGCGGCAACGCCACCCATCGGAACGCCCCCCATGGGGTCTGACCGAGTGTTCGCGCCACCTCAAGAACACAGACCGACTGCTGCACGAAGCTCGCCCGCGCACTGAGATAGACGTAAGGGTAGAGCGTGCTCGACAGGATCAGGATCGCACCGCCGGTGCTTCTGACACTGGGAAACCAGTAGTCGGCCGGACTCCGCCATCCGGTCAACGCGCGCAACCCACTCTGCACGGGTCCGGTGAAGTCGAGGAGATCCACATAGGCATAGGCGATGATGTAGGTCGGCATCGCCAGCGGCAGCACGAGCAGGCGGTCGACGATCGCATGTCCCGGAAAGCGGTACATGGTGACGATCCAGGCCGAGAGCGTACCGACCACGATCGTCACCGTGGCCACACCGGCCATGAGCAGGATCGTTTCCCGGAGCACGGCGGGCAGCACGGTCGCCGCGAGATGCCGCCAGTTGTCGCCTTGCGCGCCGAGGGCGAGAAACAGCGTCGTCGCGACCGGCAGCACCATGACGGCGACGATCAGCGCCACTGCGGCCGTCCAGCCGGGCGAGGACCGACGTCGCGAGCGCCACGTGACGAGCCTCTTGCCGAGGCCAGACCACCACGTCAGCGAGCCGGTGGAAGGCCGGATGGGGCGAGACATCGGCATCGGCGGAGGGTTGCACCTTTGGCTTGGACGCGACGAGGCGGCGACAGCGAGCCCCGCCCATCGTCAATCTTGACGAGCGAGGTGACCCTGAACATGACCAAGCGCCGGCTATCGTCAACGTGCGATCCGCGCTCGCGACAATCAGCGCTGTTTGGAATGATTCCAGCTCGAGTGTCGCTATCGCCGGCTACTCGAGATCAGGCAACCGATAACGGTCTTCCGGGTCGTGCCATCCCTTGAAGTTCGGAGCCCGCTTCTCGGCGAACGCCGCGCGAGATTCCATGAGGTCGCTCTTGTCGCCGTGCTCGTGCAGTTTCGCCGCGAGCGCCGTTTGCGTCGGTGTCGGCTCAGGTCGCATGCGCCGCATCATATGAACGGTATTGACCCGCGACGCCGGCGGCAGGGTGAGCAGATGCTCCGCCATGGCGACCGCTGTCGGGATAAGGTCGTCGGCTGCTGCAATCCGATTGATGAAGCCGAGTTGATGAAAGCGCTCCGCCGTGAAGCGGAACCCGAGCGCCATTTCCATGGCGACCGGATAGGGCAGGTTGGCGAGATGCCCGTGGTTATAGCCGCCGAGCAGCCACCGCTTGGCCTCGCTGACCTCGAACACCGCCTCCGGCACCGCGACGCGCAGGTCCGTGCGCTCCACCAGCATGAAGCCGCCGCCCATGGCGAAACCGTTTATCGCCGCAATCACCGGCTTCTCGAGGGTCCCGTCCATGAACGGGTTCGAGATCGACGGGCGGGTGCCACCGGGCGTTCCGGAAGCGAGCGACTCCTTCATGTCCTCCCCGGCGCAGAAGCCTCGCCCAGTGCCGGTGAGAATGCCGACCTCGAGATCCCTGGCGTGCCGGAACTCCGTCCAGGCTTCCGCGAGCGCCGTCCGCATCTCCGTATTGAGGGCATTGAGGCGCTCGGGCCGGTTCATGCGCACGATGAACACCTGCCCCCGCCGCTCCGTCTCGACCACTGCCATCCGATCCTCCTGCGCGCCCGCTGCATCCGGTTCGTCGTCGAGTATGCCATCCTTCCCGACGAACGCAGCCACGAACCGGCAGCCCCGACGCTTGGGAACCTGACAGGAACATCGAGAGGAACAAAAGAACATAGATTGAACAAATCTACGAATCGCGGCATGTTCTCACTATGTTCGGACCACGGTCGCCAGCCAGTGCGCCGAATGCATCACCTCCCTCGCGCCCACGAGAGCCCCATGCCCCGCACCCTCCTTGTCGCCTATGAGCTGACCTCCCCCGAAGCGACCCGCCCCCGCATCGCCGACACCCTGATGAGCCTGGGTGAAGCCTGGGCGCGCCCCCTCGACACGGTGTGGATGTTGCGCACCGATCTGACGGCCGATGTCGTCGAGGCGCGCCTCGCGGACATCCTGGGAACGGACGATGGCCTGATGGTGCAGGAAACGCGTGGCGAGGGTGCCTTCACGAACACCGGCCTGCGCTGGTTTCGCCCCCGGCGCTCCAGCGCCATGGCAGCTCTCGAGGCCGCCGCCGACG
>JBGSJD010000616.1:0-5709 GCA_041742195.1 Hyphomicrobiaceae bacterium | reverse complement strand
CCAGACCACGGCCCGCGAGGCGATGCCGAAGTTGCAGGCCATGGCCGATCAGCTCGCCGGCATCCAGAACACGGCGGCTGGGCTCCAGCCCGATGTCCGCCGCACGCTCGCGAGCTATGCCGCCCAGCTTCTCCCGCTGCTGAGACCGGTCCTCGAGAAGGCTCTGCAGTCGGCCGGCGTGGGTCCGGTCGCCAAGCCGATCCTCGACCAGATCCTCGGCCGCCTCGAGACCTTGGCCAAGAGCTGACCGGTCTGCTGACCTGCCTCTCGCCCGCCGGGTGCGCCATCTGAGGCGTGTCCGGCGGGCCTTGCCAGCGTTACAGCGGTAGTGTGCCGCCCCGCCGTCAACCGGTGATGGCGACCGTTGGGGCCGACCGTCCTGGCCGTCCGGCGACTTGCAGTTTTGCAGTCACACTCCCCCTCCAAAAATCGCACACGAGCTACCCGCCGCCTTGCGAGACCCCGCCGATCCGGGGAAGCCTCGCGCCGAAATCGTTGTTCAGACCCGCAATCGATTCGGAGAGGCCCGCGCCATGTCGATCAAAGCGCCCGTTGCGCTGCTTGCTTTTGCGCTTCCCGTACTCGCCGCGTTATCGGCCCCCGCCCTTGCGAGCACCTGTCCCGGCAATCCCGATGCGCTCGGCGTATCGCGCGTCGTCGAGATCGACACCACCGGCGGCCCGGGCTTCGGCTTCGAGCATTTCAAGGACCACGACTTCCTGCAGCCCGGCGAAGTGGTGCTGACGTTCGACGACGGCCCCTGGCCGACCAATACGCCGGCCGTGCTGAAGGCGCTGGCGGAGCATTGCACGAAGGGCATTTTCTTCGTCATCGGCAAGCACGCGCTGTGGCACCCGGACATCCTGCGCCAGGTCGCGGCCGCCGGCCACACCATCGGCACGCACACGTTCTCCCACGTCGCCCTTTCGAACGCGAAGCTCGACGACGCCAAGCGCAAGGGCGAGATCGAGATGGGCATCTCGGCCGCACGTCGCAGCCTCGGCGAGCAGGCGGACAAGGTGGGCTCGTTCTTCCGCTTCCCCGCGCTCCAGCACCCGCCGCAGATGGTGAAATACGTCGGCGAGCGCAACCTCGCGATCTGGTCGACCGATGTCGACAGCTTCGATTTCAAGCTGAAAGGCGCCGCCCAGCTCGTGCCGTCGGTCATGAAGCGGCTGGAGAAGAACGGCGGCAAGGGCATAGTGCTGATGCACGACTTCCAGAAGAACACCGCCCAGGCCATCGGCGATCTGCTGAAGGCGCTGAAGGCCGGCGGCTACAAGGTCGTCGATGTGCGCTCCGCGGCGACCGTGAAGTCGCTGCCGGAGTACGACGCTCAGGTCGCGTCGCAGGTGAAAGGCCCGGTCAGCGCCAACGCCCGCCCGACGTCGAGCGTCGTGAAGACGCTGTCGGAGCCGGCCAAGCAGTAGTCGGCTTTGGCCGCACGATCCGGTACGTAGAAAGTCAGGGGCAGCCGCAGGGCTGCCTCTCGTCGTTTCAGCGCATCTCTGTTCCGCGGCATCACAGCTATTGATCGGAAAACGGCATCGCTCATATAGTCTTTTTCCTATCACAAGCCTGCTGGATCGCACGAAAGATGAGCGACATGCCGAGGCACGAGCCGACGGCTACGGCCGCCACGGTCCCTCCGACCGCGAGCGCCAGATCTGCGCCGTCCTACTGGTCGGCGTTGCTCCCGAAACTGGTCATCGCGCTTCGCGAAGGCTATTCGGGCGAAGCGCTCGGCAAGGATCTCCTGGCCGGTCTCACGGTCGCGATCCTCGCGCTGCCGCTGTCGATGGCGATTGCCATCGGTGCCGGCGTCACGCCGGACCGTGGCCTGATCACCACCGTCGTCGCGGGCTTCTTCATTTCGGCGCTGGGCGGTAGTCGGTTCCAGGTCGGTGGCCCGGCGGCCGCCTTCATCGTCATCATCGCCAACATCGTCCAGGTTCATGGCGTCGGCGGTCTCATGACCGCGACCTTCCTTGCGGGCGTCCTTCTCGTCGGCGCGGCGCTCCTGAAGCTCGGCACCTACATCAAGTATATCCCGGGCCCCGTGATCCTCGGCTTCACCAGCGGCATCGGCGTCATCATCGCCATCGGCCAGCTCAAGGACTTCTTCGGCCTCACGGGCGACGTCCCCTCCGAAGTGCTGCACAAGGTGCCCGCGCTCTGGGAGATGCGGGATACGTTCAACTGGGCGGCCCTTCTCGTCGGCGTGGTGACGCTCGCGGTCATCTCCCTCATGCGGCGCTGGCGGCCGTCCTGGCCGGGGCTGCTGTTCGCGGTCGTTGCCGCATCCGGTCTGGCCTGGGCTCTGGGCCTTCCCGTCGAGACCATCGGCAGCCGCTTCGGTGGCATCCCGAGCGCCTTGCCGATGCCTCAGCTCCCCGATCTGTCGCCGGCGATGATCAGCGCCGTGCTGCCGTCGGCTTTCACCATCGCCTTCCTGGTCGGCGTCGAATCGCTCCTCTCCGCCGTCGCCGCCGACGCCAAGACCGGCGGCCGCCACCGCTCCAACGCCGAGGTGATGGGCCAGGGCATCGCCAATATCGCCTCGCCGCTCTTCGGCGGACTGCCCGCGACGGGCGTCATCGCGCGGACCGGGACCAACATCACGGCTGGCGCACGCACGCCGCTGTCCGGCGTCTTCCACGCGGTCTTCGTGCTGATGTTCATGCTGCTCGCGGCCCCCCTTGCGTCCTATCTGGCGCTTCCCTGTCTCGCCGCGGTCCTCCTGAGCGTCGCCTGGCGCCTGATCGACTGGTCGGAGGTCAGCCATTTCCTGCAGCGGGCCCCATTCGACGATCGTCTCGTCCTTGTCGCGACCCTCGTCCTGACCGTCCTCGTCGATCTCAACGTCGCCATCGGTGTCGGCTTCGGGCTGGCCTGCATGCTGTTCATGCACCGCATGGCCGAGGCCGCCGTCGCCGGCATCGGCACCTCGAACCGCCTTGACGACACGGACGAGGCGGACGACCGGCCGCGCTCCGTCCTGACCGAGATGGAACTACCAGCCGGCATCCAGGTGCTGTCGCTGGCTGGCCCGCTGTTCTTCGGCGGCGCCAGCTCGCTCGCGGACACGCTCCGCATGAGCGGCAGCTATCCGAAGGTCCTCATCCTGCGCATGCGCGAAGTACCCCTGGTCGATGCAACCGCGCTCTCGGCCATCGAGGATCTGGCGACCGATCTCGGCAAGAAGGGCGGCCGCCTCGTCATCTCGGGCCTCCAGAAGCAGCCGCGCGAGGCCATGGCGCGCATGGGCCTCGTCGCCCGTCACGACGTCATCGTCGCCTCCAACGGCTTCATCGCCCTCGAGAAAGCCAAGGCGTTGCTCGCCTGACGGCGGCTCGCAGGCCGGGAGGCGCGTCGAGGGGGGCGGCGGCAACTCGCCTCACCTCTTCTTTCGGCGGGCCTTCGGTGCTATCTCCCGCCCATGACCGACACATCGCTGATCCGCAACTTCTCCATCATCGCCCACATCGACCATGGCAAGTCGACCTTGTCCGACCGGCTGATCCAGCTGTGCGGCAACGTCACCGACCGTGAGATGCAGGACCAGATCCTCGACTCGATGGACATCGAGAAAGAACGCGGCATCACGATCAAGGCCCAGACCGTCCGCCTCGACTACAAGGCGAAGGACGGCAAGGTCTATCAGCTGAACCTGATGGACACCCCCGGCCACGTCGATTTCGCCTACGAGGTCTCGCGCTCTCTGGCCGCCTGCGAAGGCGCCGTGCTCGTCGTGGACGCGTCCCAGGGCGTCGAGGCCCAGACGCTCGCCAACGTCTATCAGGCCCTCGACAACAACCTCGAGATCCTGCCCGTCCTGAACAAGATCGACCTGCCGTCGGCCGACGAGGATCGCGTCAAGGCCCAGATCGAGGACGTCATCGGCATCGACGCGTCCGGCGCCATCGGCGTTTCGGCCAAGACCGGCCTCAACGTCGAGCAGGTGCTGGAAGCGATCGTCGAGCGCCTGCCGCCGCCCTCGGGCGACCGCAACAAGCCCCTGAAGGCCATGCTGATCGACAGCTGGTACGACACCTATCTGGGCGTCGTCGTGCTCGTGCGCGTCAAGGAAGGCGTCATGAAGAAGGGCCAGCGCGTCAAGCTGATGGCCACGGGCGGCGCCTACCCGATCGATCGCGTCGGCATTTTCCGCCCTAAGCAGGAAACCGTCGAGGATCTCGGCCCCGGCGAGATCGGCTTCTTCACCGCCGCCATCAAGCAGGTCGCGGACACCCGCGTCGGCGACACCGTGACCGACGAGAAGAACCCCACCGCGGAGGCCCTGCCCGGCTTCAAGCCGGCCCAGCCGGTGGTGTTCTGCGGCCTCTTCCCGGTGGACGCCGCCGACTTCGAGGACCTTCGCGAGGCCATGGGCAAGCTGCGCCTCAACGACGCCAGCTTCTCCTTCGAGATGGAAACCAGCGCCGCGCTCGGCCAGGGCTTCCGCTGCGGCTTCCTCGGCCTGCTGCACCTCGAGATCATCACCGAGCGTCTCGAGCGCGAGTTCAACCTCGACCTCATCACGACGGCGCCGAGCGTCATCTACAACCTGCACATGACCGACGGCAAGATGATCGAGATGCACAACCCGGCCGACATGCCGGACACCATGCGCATCGATCACATCGAGGAGCCCTGGATCGAGGCGACCATCCTCGTGCCGGACGACTACCTGGGCGCTGTCCTGAAGCTCTGCCAGGACCGTCGTGGCCGCCAGAAGAACCTGACCTACGTCGGCTCGCGCGCCATGCTGGTCTACGATCTGCCTCTGAACGAGGTTGTCTTCGACTTCTACGACCGCCTGAAGTCGGTCTCGCGCGGCTATGCCTCGTTCGACTATCACATCAGGGGCTACGAGGAGGGCGACCTCGTGAAGCTCTCGGTCCTCGTCAACGCCGAGCCCGTCGACGCCCTCTCGATCGTGGTGCACCGCTCGCGCTCCGAGCAGCGTGGCCGCGCCATGTGCGAGAAGCTGAAGGAGCTGATCCCCCAGCATCTCTTCAAGATCCCCATCCAGGCCGCCATCGGTGCCAAGGTGATCGCCCGCGAGACGATCAGCGCGCTCCGCAAGGACGTGCTCGCCAAGTGCTACGGCGGCGACATCTCGCGCAAGCGCAAGCTTCTCGACAAGCAGAAGAAGGGCAAGAAGAAGATGCGCGAGTTCGGCTCCGTCGAGATCCCGCAGGAAGCCTTCATCGCCGCCCTCAAGATGGACGAGAACTGAGCCCGGGCCAGGCGACGACTCCCTCGCCCGCGATCACGCAACCGTGAATCGACCCAATGCGTTCCGTATTGCGCGACCGTCAGATTGCGCCTATTGTGCTCGCGATGCCGCGTCGGCCATCGGGCTGCCGGCAATCGATTGGAGACGCCGCCATGAGACTGACCCTGGCTATTCTGACCAGCGCGCTGCTCGCTACGGCGGCGAACGCCCAGAGCATCACGCCCTCGACCGACTTGCGCACGCCGGTGCTGGCCTATCCCGCTGGCCCTGCCGCGCAATCCCTCGCGCTGGCACCGCTGCCCGTGCCGTCGGCCGATACCTCGCTCATCGTCGCCGCCGCCCCGATCGGTGCACCCATCGAACCTTTGTCAGCGCCGCAACTTCCCCCGGCCGCCATAGGCGCGGTTCCGCTGCCCGCCATCCGGCCGATCGAAGCCCACGTTGGAACAAGCTCCCGCGCCACGGCT
>JBGSJD010000615.1:0-7026 GCA_041742195.1 Hyphomicrobiaceae bacterium | reverse complement strand
TCTGGCCTATCAACTCAACGCCGGCGACAAGGTGAAACTCACCGTGTTCGGCGAGCCGGATCTTTCCGGCGTGTTCGAGATCAACGGGCTCGGGCGGATCTCACTGCCGCTCGTCGGCGACGTGACGGCTGCCGGTCTGGATCTCAACGGTGTCAGGGACGCGGTCGCGCGGCGACTGGCCGACGGCTATCTCAAGAACCCGCGGGTGACCGTCGAAATGGCCGGGTACCGGCCAATCTACGTGCACGGCGAAGTGCGCAGCGGCGGCGAGTTCGCCTACAAGACCGGCCTCCGGCTCCGGGATGTGGTGGCGCTTGCCGGCGGCTACACGTACCGGGCCAACCAGAACTACGTCGTCCTGTCGCGCGTCGGAACCGGGCAGGACGTTCAGGTGCAGTTGCCGAATGACCTGATCGTCATGCCGGGCGACAACATTCGCGTGCCCGAGCGATACTTCTAATGCCGCATCGAGGGGGCGCGAACGGCGAGGGGGGCCCGCCGGACCGGTTGCACCGTTCGTGGTTCGTGGCGAGGGCCGCGGGCTGCATCGTCGCAGCCGTGTCGCTCGGCGCCCTGCCGGCTCTCGGCGAAGACCTGCAGTGGGACTACGCCAAGCAACTCGGGGCGGTCAGCGTCAGAGATCGGCCCCGGGAGGGATTGCAGCCGCTGGGGATCCGGATCGGAAACTACCTGCTGCTGCCGTCTCTGGGCTTCCGCACGACATGGACCAAGGACAGCATCGAGGAGGCCATCGGGCGTCCGCGTTCGATCCAGCACGAGGTGTCGACCGCGCTCGAGATGCAGTCGAACTTCGCCCGGCACATGCTCGACATCCGCGCCGAAGGGCGGGCGGTCGGCGATCACCGGGACGCAGAGTTGCGATACATCGACGGCAGTGTGCGTGTGCTCGGTCGTCTCGACATCACGCATGCGACGAACCTCTTCGGGGAGATGTCGACGGGTGTCTTTCATGACGACAGTGTCGACGAGGAGCGGCCGAAAGCCGCCAAGAAGCCGACTGAGCTGGCGCTGACGCGGTTCGAGGGCGGACTGTCGCATCGTGCCGGGCGGATCGACATGGCGATCGGTGCGCGCTACGCGATCTTCGATTTCAAGAACGCGGAAGCGAACGACGGCAGCGTGATCGAGCAGAACCAGCGCGATTTCAGCCTCCTCGAGCCATTCATCCGCCTCGGGATGCGACTTTCGCCCGGATACCGGGTCTTCAGCGAGGTGGCGGGGCGCTTCCAGGAGAACCGGGGCGACACCCTGATCGACCGGGATGCGGAGGGCATCAAGGCCACGGCCGGCGTCGAGATGGAGCTGTCTCCGCTGGTGAAGCTGACGCTCAGGGGCGGCTACTTCTATCAGGATTACCTGCAAGCCGGACTGGTCGACATCTCGACCCCCGTCTACGAGGCGCGGCTCGACTGGTACGTCTCGCCGCTCGTGACACTCGGGTTCAATACCACGCGCGATGTGCAGGCAACCACGTATGGCGTCGCTTCGGGCCGGATCACGACGTCGTACGGGGTGCGGGCCGACTACGAGATGTGGCGGAACCTCATCGTCTCGGGGCAAGTCAACTACAAGCTCGGCGACTACATCGGCGAAGATCGCACAGACAAGATCTGGAGCGCGTCACTCGGCGCAGACTATATCCTGAACCGAAACTGGCTGATTTCCATGGGCTACGAGCATCAGGAACTGGTCAGCAGCGACAGCGATCTCGACCGTAAGGTGGATAAAATCTTCATCGGTGCAAAGTACCGTTTCTGAACTCCGGATTTCTGGAGTGGGGGACTGAGTTGGAAGACGAACCGGACAACGGAGGTGGCATCAACGTCGGCGACATCCTCGCCGCGCTGCGCCGTCGATTCCGGCTCATCCTGACGCTGACCTGTCTCGCGGCCGCTGCCGCGGTCGGACTGGCGCTGTCGCTTCCCAACCAGTACGAAGCCACTGCAACCATCCAGATCGATCCCCGCAAGAAGACCATCGTTTCGCTCGACGCAGTGCTGCCGGATATCGCTGGCGACACACCGACCATCGAGAGCCAGGTGGAGATCCTGAAGTCGCGGTTCATCGCGCTCAAGGTGATCGATGCGCTGGGCCTCAGGAATGATCCGGAGTTCGGTGGACAGCCGGAGCGGAAGGCGAGCGCGGGTGTGACCGCCCATACGCACAAGTCGACGCCCGAGAGCGCGTCCGACATGGTGCTCGGGCCAAAGGCCGGATCGATCGGCGCCGACGCGCCGGAGAAAGACGTCGTCGCAGCCAGGTTCCACGAGCGCCTCAAGGCGCAGCGGGTGCGCAACTCGCTCGTCGTCGAGATCACATTCAAATCGCGCGATCCGGTGAAGGCCGCGCGCATCGCGAACACGATCGCGGAAGTCTATGTTCGCGACCAGATCGACATGAAAGTAAAGGCGACGGGGCTTGCGGCGGAACTGCTCGAGCCACGTCTCGACGGGCTCAGGGCGAAGCTCGCAGAGGCTGAGCAGAAAGTCGCGCGCTTCAAGGCGGAGCACGGCATCTTCGATGCGGAAGGACAGCTTCTTTCCGAGAAGCAGTTGGCGCGGCTCATGGAGCAGACGGTCGTCGCACGCAACTCAACGACCGAAGCGCGGGCGAGGCTCGACGAACTCAGCGCACTGATGAAGAACGGCACGGCGGCAAACATCGCCGAAGTGATGTCGAGCGAAACCATCCGCATGCTCAAGGACCAGCATGCGAAGGCCACGAAGAAGGAAGCGGAGCTGCTGACCAAGTACGGTCCGCGGCATCCCGAGATGGCGAAAGTGCGCGCCGAAGTGGTCGATGTCGAAAGTCAGATCGCTCGCGAGATGCGCCAGATTTTCGCGACCGTGAAGAGCCAGCACGACGTGGCTGTCGATCGCGAGCGCATGCTCGAGGTCAGCCTCAACCAGCTCAAGGAGCAGCAGTCGATCTCGAAGGAAGTGGCCGTCAAGCTGCGCGATCTCGAGCGTGAAGCCGAGACTTCTCGACGGATCTTCGAGACGTTCCTCGGGCGCTACAAGCAGACCGTCGAAACGCAGGACCTGCATCTCCCGGACGCGCGCATCGTCGAGCGCGCCGACGTGCCGTTCGGCCCGATGGCGCCGAAACGCAAGCAGATCGCGTTGATCGGTCTCGTCCTCGGGTTGGGCCTCGGAACGGGGCTCGCGCTCCTGCTCGAGCTGATGCGGACGGGTGTCACACGGGCCGAGGAAGTGCAGACACTGCTCGGTGTGCCGCTGCTCGCGACGTTCCCGATGCTCAAGCGGCAATCGGATGGCCTCGGCGATCCGTTGCTCGCCGCGCGGCTCGTTCTTGCCCGACCCAACGGTTCGTTTGCGCGGGCGGTGTTCAAGATGTGCGATCAGCTCGAGCGGCAGCGGCACGATGCGTCGCCGCGCGTGATCGTCGTCATGTCGAGCCTGCCGAACGAAGGCACGACCATCACGGGCGCCAACCTGGCGCTGGCGTTGGTTGCCCGCGGGGCGCGAACACTTCTGATCGACGCCGATTTCAGGCGCTCGAAGCTGACGCATCAGTTGCGGCTCGAGGGTGCAGCCGGACTGGCCGATGCGGTCGGCAAAGGGCAGGACTTCGAAAGCGTCATCCTCAGGGACACGTCGACGGGCCTCGCCGTAATCGCGGCCGGCAATCTCGGCGCGTTTCCACTCTCGCCGCAGGACGCGCTGGAGGCGCCCGGCTTCGCGCAGAGGCTCGCGCGGCTCAAGATGTATTTCGATGCGATCGTCATCGATTGCCCGCCCGTCCTGCCGGTCACGGACGCGCGGATCCTGGCTGGCCATGCCGACCAGATCGTTCTTGTCGCAACGGCGGGCCGGACCCCGAAGGACGTACTGCGACGGACGATGAAGCTGCTCGGCGCCAACGCGGCGCGCATGAGCGGCATCGTCCTGAACAAGTGCGAGCAAACGGCGCAGAGCGGCGCCGGGCCCGCACGGAGGCCGTCTGTCCCGTCCCGGCGCGCGGCCTGAGACGACGTCTGTCGGTCCGATCAACGGATTGTCTTTCAACGAAAATTCACCGTTTTCATGTTTAAGTGCGCGAGCCATTCCTGCCGAACGCAGTGAGTTCGGCGAAAGAGTGAGGTTCCGCGCACATGACGACGTCAACGCTCGAGGCAGGCTCCGCGACGCTAGGGCCGGACATTGGCCTCTCGGAGATCGGCAAGGCGCCGGAACGCCGTTTCTCGCGACGCATCGCGGCCGATCTCGTCGGATTCCTCGACGTGGCAGCCGTCATCGCCGGCGGCATGGTCCCGGCACTCTTCTATGCCTACGGCGGCGGCCTCGAGGTGGACTGGCTCCGGCACACGCAGGCCTGCCTCGTCTCGGCCATCATTGCCTACGGCTGCCTCAAGAACTACGGACTTTACGATACCGATCGCGTGCACGACTTTCCGGTGGCGCCGGCCAAGCTGGCGGCGTCGCTCAGCATCGCGTTTCTCGCCGTGCTCGGGCTTGGTTTGCCGTTCGTGCCGCGCGATATGCACCTTTGGATCTGGTACCTCGTCTGGTTCATCATGAGCTTCGTGCTGCTGCTCGATGTCCGGCTGCTGGCACGGTCGTATCTCGCGCGGTTGACGCGGGCGGGGCACTTCAACGCCCGAGTGGCCGTCTATGGTAGCGGCGCGATCGCGCGGCGGGTGGAAGAGCACCTGTCCAATCCGCAACTCGGCATCCGGTTCGGCGGGCTCTACGATGATCGCCTCGACGCGAAGCGCGCCGAAGATGGCGCACCGCGGGTGGCCGGGCGCCTTGCCGATCTGATCGCCGAGGCACGGGCCGGACACATCGACCGGATCGTGATCGCGCTGCCGCAGGCGGCCGATCAGCGGACGCAGGCGATCGCGCGCAAGCTCGAGCATCTGCCGGTGAGCTTGCATGTCGTCACGCACATCGCATCGGATCTCGTCGAGCAGGGGCCGGCGCACCAGGTGTCGAACATCGGCAGCGTCGGGCTCATCGACGTCAAGCAGAAGCCGCTCGCCGACTGGTCGCGGATCGTGAAGGCCGTGGAAGACTACGTGCTCGGTGCGATCCTGCTCGTCGTGGCGCTGCCTGTGATGGCGGTCATCGCGCTCGTCATCAAGCTGGACAGCCGGGGCCCCGTCTTCTTCCGCCAGCGGCGGCGCGGGCTCAACAACAAGATCTTCGAGGTCATCAAGTTCCGGACCATGCACGTCATGGAGGACGGCGAAGAGATCAAGCAGGCGACACGCAACGATCCGCGCGTGACGCGCGTCGGGCGGGTGCTGCGCGCGCTCAGTCTCGACGAACTGCCGCAGCTCATCAACGTGCTACGGGGCGAGATGAGTCTCGTCGGGCCGAGGCCACACGCGGTCGCCCACGACGACCACTTCCAGGACAGCGTCGTTCGCTACGTCAATCGTCAGCAGGTCAAGCCGGGCCTCACGGGCCTGGCGCAGATCGAAGGATATCGCGGCGAAACGGAAACGCCGGAGAAGATCGAGAAGCGGATCGCGCTCGATCTCGAGTACGTGGACACGTGGTCCTTGTGGCTCGATCTCAAGATCCTTCTGCTGACCGTGCCGCGCACGCTCGGGAACAAGAACGCCTACTGACGTGGACCAGGCCGGCCGTCGTTCTTTGGCCGCTGCCCAGGTCCTGCCTTGAAGTCGAATGCGGGGAACACAGCGGCGCATGGGTCGAGCGCTCCGACATACGCCGTGGCCGATCCTCTTGCTGATCGCGAGCTTCCTTTGCCCGACGGAGCTGTCGGTCTATGTGGGAAGCGCGCGGCTGCCGCCACACCGTGCGCTCCTGCTGCTGCTGATCCCGCTCGCACTCTGGCGGCTGGTCGGGGCGAGAGCATTCCGCATCGCGACGTTCGATGTCCTGTTCCTGTTCTTCGGGATGTGGACGGTGTTCGTCTACATCTATCATCACGGCCAGGCCGATGGCCTGCAGACGGGCGCCGCGCTCGCGATCGACAGCTTCGGCAGTTTCATCGTGGCGCGGGCCTACGTGCGGAGCGAGGCGGCATTCGAGGCAACGGCGGCGTCGCTTTTCGGCGCCGTGCTCATCGCCGGTCTGATGGCGCTCCCCGAGATGCTCGGCGGGCAGATCTTCCTGCATGACTTCCTCGCCAAGGCGACAGGATATGTGCATCCGGTGGCGGTCGAGAAGCGCGGCGGGCTCACGCGCGCGTTCGGGCCTTTCGACCATCCGATCCATCTCGGCACGTTCTGCGCCAGCGGGCTCGCGCTTGCCGCCTATGCGGCGCGGCGCGAAATGGTGGCGATCATGCGCAGCATCTTCGTCGCGGCGTGTGCCATGACGAGTGTCTCGTCGGCGCCGATGTTGAGCCTCGGCGTACAGGTGGCGCTGGTGGCGTTCGACAAGGCCACGCGCGGCATCAAGGGCCGTGTGGCGATCGCATTCGCCGTCATTGCAGGGGCATTCGGTGCGCTGTCGCTCGTTGCGACGCGCTCGCCGTTCGCGCTCATCGCGACCGGCCTGACGCTCGATCCGTGGACGGGCTACTACCGACTGATGATCTGGGAGCACGGACTCGAGAACGTGTGGTCGCACCCGCTTACCGGGCTCGGCCTCAACGACTGGGACCGGCCGCTCTGGATGGTGTCGTCGACCATCGACGCGTTCTGGCTGGTGATCGCCATACGTGGTGGCCTGCCGGCGTTCCTGCTGCTGATCATCGGGATCGCGTTCCTGATGTTCGGGGCGACGCGAGGGATGCGTCGCGCCAGCCCGGCGCTCCGGCGCATGGGGCACGGCTGGGTGATTTCGCTGATGGCGCTGATGCTGCTTGGCTGCACGGTGCACTACTGGAATGTGCCGTTCGCCTACTTCTTCTTCTTTCTCGGTCTCGGAGGTTGTCTCGCCGATCCGGTCCGCAGCGTCGTCCGCGCAAAAGCGCGAACGGCCGCCGCGCCGACGCGGCAGCGCGTGCAATGGGTGATGCCGGAGGTGGACGGGTTGGTGCCCGGCCGGCAGGGGCCCGTCGGGC
>JBGSJD010000614.1:0-13246 GCA_041742195.1 Hyphomicrobiaceae bacterium | reverse complement strand
ACTTCGGCGGCGAAGGCCGCGAGCGCAACAAGTGCCGGGCGCAACGGTTTCGGCGCCAGCGTCGCCGCGAGGTAGCGATCCGGCTCGCCCCGCATCGCCGCATTCCGCAAGTCCCGGCTGACGCCACCGCCTGTCGCTGTTCCGGTGCCGGCCGCCATGTCAGTAGAGATGCGCGGCCGCGACCATCGCGAATGTGGTCGGGATCGAGAGCGCGAGATTGATGCGCGCGGCGGCCCTCATGCGGTAACGCGCAAGTTCGCGCTCGCCGTCGCTCGTCTTCGGGTCGAGTGCCGACTTGAGACTGGGCAGGATCACCCGGTTGACCAGCCACCACATGGCGAGGCCCGCGATAACGCCGATCCAGAGGATGATCCCCCGCGCCGTCGGAATATAGACGGCCGATGGGAAGACCCAGCGATCGAGCACATAGCCTGTCGTGAGCAGCAGCACACCCCCGCTGGCCAGAACGACATGCGAGGCACCGCGAAAGACGCGCGCCACCCGCGGCACGATACTGCGCATGAGCACGGCCCGCCCGACGTCATCCGTCTCCTGCAGCGCGATGATCTGGATGAAGTTCACGAACCAGATCATGCCCACCCAAAGCATCGCCGCCCCGATGTGCGCGATCCGCGCCAGGAACGAGATCAGCCCGATGGTATCGCTGCTGTTCGCGCCGAGCCAGACGGCCAGCAGCGCCGCCGCGGCCCCGATGCCGACGGCGAGCGCGACCATCGGATTGTTGAACAGGCTCGTCACGCGACGTCCCTCTTGTTGCTTCGTTGTGCCCTCGCCGCCGATCCCCTACGGCGCCCGTCGGGCGGCGTCCGGCTCGTCGACGGCGATGAGCGCGGCCGCCACCCGCCGCTTCTCGGCCAACAGAATGTTGTACGTCCGCGCGGCAGGTCCAGTTGCCATGATTTCGAGACCGAGGCCAGCGGCCTTGATCAAGTCCCGCACCCGGCCCGGCGGGAGAAGATGTCGCTGCCCTGTCCCGAGCAGAACGAAGTCGAGTTGCTCCCGCACGGCGAGGATCTGCGCGAGATCGGCCTCGCCAACGTCGTCGAGCCGTTCCGGCCGCCACGCCTCGATGGCGTCCGGCAGGCAGAGGATCGACCCCCTGTGACTCATGCCCGCGAACCGGAAGCCGCCATTGCCGTAGGCGTCGATCGGCGCGTGGCCCGGGTACCGGGCACCGGCAGTCTGCATCGCGACGAACCTCCGGGTCTCGGCAGAAGGGCCGTCAGGCTGGCTTCGCCGCGGCCTTTTCGCCCGCCTTCGCGTCGAGGTCGCGCGGCACGCCCACGTACTCGAGCACCGGCGCCGCAATGAAGATCGACGAATAGGTGCCGACGAGAATGCCGAACAGCATCGCGAAGTTGAAATTGCGGATCACCTCGCCCCCGAAGACGAACAGCGCGATCAACACGGCGAACGTCGTGGCGCCCGTCAGGATCGTCCGCGAGAGCGTCTCGTTGATCGATAGATTGAGCAGTTCGCGGAGCGGCATGCGTTTGAATTTACGCAGATTTTCACGAATTCGATCCGACACGACGACGGTGTCGTTGACCGAGTAGCCGAGAATGGTGAGCAGCGCCGCCACGATGGACAGATCGAAGGCCATCTCGAACAACGAGAACAGGCCGACCGTCAGCAGCACGTCGTGCGTCAGCGCGATCACCGTGCCGAGCGCGAATTGCCACTCGAAGCGGAACCAGACGTAGGCGATGATCGCGAGGATGCCCGCGATGACCGCGATCGTACCCGTCCACCGCAGTTCCTGCGACACCGCCGGACCGACCACCTCGACGCGCCGCACCTCGAACGCGCTGCCGAGCGATTCCGTGACCTTCTTGAGTGCAACCTGCTGCGCGGCCTCACCGCCCGGCTGCTGCTCGAGGCGGATCAGTGCGTCGGTGGGGACGCCGAACTCCTGGATCTGCACGTCGCCGAGCCCAAGCGCGCCGAGCTGCGACCGGAGCTTGCCGATGTCGATCGGCTTGCTGGCCGCGTCCTTCACCTCGATCAGCGAGCCGCCCTTGAAGTCGACGCCGAAGTTCAACCCCTTGAAAAGGAAGAGCCCGAGCGACGCTACCATCATCACGATCGACGCGAAGAAGCACACGTCACGCCAGCGCATGAAATCGATGCGCGTGCCATGCGGGAAGAAGTCGAACCCCTTGAAATTCGGAATGGGAAGCATTGCTTTGCTGTCCTGACCTTAGATCGGCACGACGATTTTCTGGGGACGCATCTTCTGGCTCTTCAGCCACGTCACGACGAGCAGCCGGGTCACGAAGACGGCCGAGAAGATCGACGTGAAGATGCCGATCGACAGCGTGACAGCGAAGCCCCGGATCGGGCCCGAGCCGAGCCAGAACATGAGGAGCGCCGCCGCGAGGGTGGTGAGCTGGCTGTCGAGGATGGTGACCACGGCCCGCTTGAACCCGGTCTCGATGGCCGTGATCGCCGTCTTGCCGGCCCTGAGCTCCTCGCGGATACGCTCATAGATGAGCACGTTAGCATCGACGGCCATACCGATCGTGAGCACGAGGCCCGCGATACCGGGCAGCGTCAGCGTGATGCCGATACCGCTCATCAGCGCCACGATGATCATGCCGTTCACGATGAGCGCGATCACCGCGAAGATGCCGAACGTTCCATAGGCCGTGATCACCATCAAGAACGTCGCCAGTGCGCCGACGATGCCGGCGAAGCGCCCGGCGGCGATGGAGTCGGCCCCCAGCGACGGCCCGACCGTCCGCTCCTCGACGATGGTCATGTCGACCGGCAGCGCGCCGGACCTCAGCTGCACGGCGAGGCGGTTCGCGCTGTCGACCGTGAAATTTCCGGAGATCTGGCCCGTGCCGCCCAGAATGGCCGTCTGGATGACCGGTGCCGACAGGACCTTGCCGTCGAGCACGATCGCGAACGGCCGCCCGACGTTGGCTTGCGTGAAGCGCCCGAACTTGCGCGCCCCGGACTGATCGAACCGGAACGTGATGATCGGCTGGTTCGTCTGCTGGTCGAAGCCCGGCTGAGAATCGACGAGTTCCTCGCCCTTGACGACCGGCGTCTCGCGCAGGAGATGCGGCGGCTCGCCGGCCTCGTCGGAGGGAAACACTCGCCAGCCGGCCGGTGCGCGGCCCTGCTGCGCGTCCTCGGCCGTCAACTGGTTGTGCACTTCGTGGAACGTGAGGCGAGCCGTCTCCTGGATGAGCGCCTTGAGCTGGCTCGCATCCTTGAGACCTGGATACTGCACCAGGATGCGGTCGGCGCCCTGCCGGACGACGGACGATTCCGCCGTGCCAAGCTGGTTGATCCGCCGGTTGATCGTCTCGATGGCGGCGCTGGCCGCGTTCGCCGTCCGCTGCGTGATGCCCGCCGCCGACGGCGTGATCGTGATCTGTCCGCTATCGTTCCGCGTGATGTCGAGGTCGACGGCACTCGTCCCGAGCAGCGCGTTGCCGATGTTCTGCTGCATCTTGCGCGCTTCGCGCAGCGCAGCTTCCACCTGATCCGCCCGCGTCGGCCGGACGATCACGCCGTTACCCTGAATGGTCACGCTGGCGGGGATCTTGCCGTCGGTGATGACGACGCGACGCGCATCGTCCCGGATGCTCTGCAGCCAATCGCGACGGAGCTGGGCCGAATCCATGGCGAGCAGGAGATGCGCGCCGCCCTGCAGATCGAGACCGGGCGGGATCTGCTTCTTCGGCATCCAGGACGGCCACGCGTCCACCGTCTCCCGGGCGAAGAAGTTCGGCACCGCGAAAATGAGCCCCAACAGACAGGCGCCGATGATGGCGATGTTGCCGAAGCGCGAAAACTGCAGCATGGGGCTTCAGCCCTTCGATTGTTGGACGGTCTGGCGCGGCAGCCCCGCGCCTTGGCTCGCTCGGGCCTGGTGTTCCGGCGCCGACATTTGCTTCCCTTCGCGGCTTGGTCGAGCGCAAATGTCGGCGCCAATGGAACACTGGCAACTCATTGTTTCCAGTGTAGCTTTGTCTCTGACGTTTGGTGGCGAGGTTGACCGCAACCGGGTACCAGACGTCAGAGGCGCCACACTAGGTGCTCTCCTTCACCGGCTCACCCTTGCCGCGAACTTCGGCCACGGCGCCGCGCGTGACCCTGATCCGCATCGTCTCGTTGAGCTCGACCTCGAGTTCGTTGTCGCCGTCCTTGGCCTTCATCACCTTGCCGATGAAGCCGTTGGAGAGCACGACGGTGTCGCCGCGCCTGACGGCGTTGATCAACTCGCGCCGCTCCTTTTCGCGCTGCTGGTTCGGGCGGATGACCAGGAAATAGAAGATCGGGATCATCAGCGCCAAAGGCACCAGCATGCTGGTGAATGGGTCGGCGCCGGGCGCCTGCGCATAGGCCGGAGTGATGAAAAGCATCGCGGTGGAGGTCCTGTGAACGGAGCAGCTCACTGTCCGGGGCATTCGGCCCCCGAATGACAGACGGATGACAGTGGCGCCTTTCTTGGCGCGGCGGACTATAGTGCCCGTCGCATGGTTTGCAACCCGATTAGGCGGGCAGCGCCGCCTTTGCCGTGCGCCCGCCGGGCGTCCGCGAGTTGCCAACTGGCCCGCGACCAGATGGCGCCGCCTGTCCAGAGCCCGGGACAATCGCGTGACGCCGCGCTAAGCGTCCCCTATAGAACCCGCCCTGTCCCTGCCGCCAGACGGTCCCGGGATATCCGAGGAGTGTTTTTCGCAATGACCGCCGACCCGAACCTGCTCGACCGCATCGAACGCCTCGCAGCCGCTCTCGAGCGCATGGCGCCACCGCCTGCGCCCGCGATCGACTTCTCGTCGGCCGAGGCCTTCGTCTGGCAGACGGGGCCAGAGGCCTTCATTCCCGTCCCGCACGTCAATCGCCAGCCGCTGGGCCTTCTGAAAGGCATCGAGCGCGCGTCCGACCAGCTCCTCGACAATACCCTGCGCTTCGCAAAGGGCTTCCCGGCGAACAACGCGCTGCTCTGGGGCGCACGCGGCATGGGCAAATCGAGCCTCGTCAAGGCGTCACACGCCGAAGTCCGCCGGCAGCTCGGCAAGAAGCTCGACCACGACGACCTGAAGCTCGTCGAGATCCACCGTGAGGACATCGACAGCCTCCCCCGCTGCCTCTCCCACATGCGCCCCGCTCCGCACCGCTTCATCGTCTTCTGTGACGACCTGTCCTTCGACCACGACGACACGTCGTACAAGTCGCTGAAGGCCGTGCTGGAGGGCGGCATCGAGGGCCGGCCCGAGAACGTGCTCTTCTACGCCACCTCGAACCGGCGCCATCTGATGCCACGGCACATGATGGAGAACGAGCGCTCGACGGCGATCAATCCGTCCGAGGCTGTCGAGGAGAAGGTCTCGCTCTCGGATCGCTTCGGGCTGTGGCTCGGTTTCCACAACGGCACTCAGGACCAGTACCTCGATATGGTCCGGGGCTACGCCGCCCACCACAAACTGAAGATCGCGGACGACGAACTCGTCCGCGATGCGCTCGAGTGGAGCGTCACCCGTGGCGGACGCTCCGGCCGCGTGGCATGGCAATATATCCAGGACCTTTCGGGACGCCTCGGCATCCGTTTGTGACAACGAGGGCGGGTAGCGCAGGGCAGCACTGCGTCCGCCCCCGTCGACAAGCGACGATATAGGACGAATTCTGTTGGCAGACGTCACGCGGCGTTCCGCGTGCCGCTCGGACGTGTATGTGTTGGCGCAATGGGGTTGGATCGCGTTTTCGAAGTTGCCCGACCGGAAAGCCTCTCGTCCTGCGCGTCCCGCCCGGGTGATGGTGAGATAGATGCCACTGTTCGACATGTATGATGCGGATACGGGCTTGCAGAGGTTGTCGGAGCTGGCGCGGGCTGGCCAGCGCGTCACATTCGTGTCCGGCAACTTCAACGTGCTGCACCCCGGCCATCTCCGGCTGTTGAAGTTTGCAGCCGAGCAGGCCGATCTCTTGCTCGTCGGCGTCAATCCGGACACGACACCCGGCGTGTCTGTGCCGGCCGCCGATCGTCTCGCCAACGTCCGAGCCCTGTCTCTGGTCGACCACGCGTTCCTGCTGACCGGTCCGCCATCCGAGTTCATCGGCCGTTTCCGCCCCGCTCTCGTCGTCAAGGGCAAGGAGTTCGAGCATCGCGACAACCCTGAACAGGAGATCGTCAAATCCTACGGCGGTCGGGTCGTCTTCGGATCGGGCGAAACCCTGTTCTCATCGTTCTCGATGCTCAACGAGGAGTTCACCCAGACCAACTTCTCGAGCATCCGCAAGGCGACGGAGTTCCCGCGCCGCCACGGCTTCGACGTTCGCTCGCTCCACGACTGCCTCGCGAGGTTCGCCGGCTTGCGCATGCTGGTCATCGGCGACCTGATCGTCGACGACTACATCACCTGCGACCCGCTCGGCATGTCGCAGGAGGACCCGACGATCGTCGTCACGCCGATCGAGACCAAGACCTTCGTCGGCGGAGCCGGTGTGGTCGCGGCGCACGCGCGTGGCCTTGGCGCCGACGTGCGCTTCATGACCGTCGTCGGCGGCGACGAGGCGGCCGAGTTCAGCCGCGCCAATCTCGAGCGCCAGAACATCGGCGTCTCCATGGTTCTGGACGAAACGCGCCCTACCACACGCAAGCAGCGCTTTCGCGCCAACGGCAAGACGCTGTTGCGCGTCAACCACCTGCGCCAGCATGCGATCAGTCCCGAGCTGTCCGCCCGGCTGCTGCGCGAGATCGAGGCGGCACTCCCGACCACCGATCTGCTGCTGTTCTCAGACTTCAACTATGGCTGCCTCCCGCAGCCTCTCGTCGATGCCGTGACCGCGCTCGCCGCCGCGCGCGGTATCCCCATGTCCGCCGACAGCCAGGCGTCCTCGCAGCTCTCCGACATCGCCCGCTTCAAGGGCATGACGCTGATCACCCCGACCGAGCGTGAGGCGCGGCTCGCCCTGCGCAATAACGAGGATGGCCTCGCCATCATCGCCGGCCAGCTCGCCGAGGCCGCCCGTGCCGAAACGGTGATCGTGACGCTCGGCTCCGAAGGCCTTCTGGTCCACGCGCGAAAGGGCGGCCACTACACGACCGACCTGCTGCCGGCCATGAACACGGCGCCAAAGGACGTCGCTGGCGCAGGCGACGTCCTGTTCACCAGCACGTCTCTGGCGCTGGCCGCCGGCGTCGACATCTGGCGCAGCGTCTACCTCGGCGCCATCGCGGCGGCATGCCAGGTGGGCCGCGTCGGCAACGCCCCGCTCTCGCTGCGCGACATCGTCACCGAACTCGACGCCCCCGGCTGAGCACGTCCCTGGCACGGAGCCCACGCATGAAAGCCCTTCTGCTCGCAGCCGGCCTCGGCACGCGCCTCCGTCCCCTGACCGACACCGTCCCGAAGTGCCTCGTGCCGATCCACGGCGTCCCACTCCTTGACTACTGGTTCCGCCTCGCCTTCGCCGGCGGCATCGAGCGCTGCCTCCTGAACACGCACTGGCTTGCCGGGAAGGTCGAGGCGCACGTGGCAGCCTCCCCCTGGCGCGATCGTGTCGACCTCGTCTACGAGCCGGAATTGCTTGGCACCGGCGGCACATTACTCGCCAATCGCGCCTGGTTTGGCGGCGGCCCGGTGCTGGTGGCCCACGCCGACAACTTGACCGACTTCGACGTCGCGGCCTTTCGCGCGGCCCACGCCGCCCGTCCACGGGGTTGCGCCATGACCATGCTCGCATTCCGCACCGACGCGCCGAGCACCTGCGGCATTCTGGAGCTCGACGCGGCGGGCATCGTGCGCCAGTTCCACGAGAAGATCGAGAACCCGCCGGGCAACCTAGCCAACGGCGCCGTCTACATTCTGGAACCCGAGGTGCTCGACGCGATTGCCGCCGTGGCCGCTGCCACCGCGAGCCCATTCGTCGATCTCTCGACAGAGATCATCCCGGCATTCCTCGGCCGCATCCTCGCCTGGGAAACGAACGGCTATCATCGAGATATCGGCAGCCCGGAGAGTTTGGCGCGTGCCCACGAGGAGTTTCGGCCACACCTCGACGCGTCATGACGCGGCCACCACTGACGCCATGCTCAGTTCTGTGAGTATCGTCGATATCAGCCGTCGCTTGGCTTGCCGCAGCCATCGGCTCCCGGTAAACCCGGCCAGTGGCGCGAGGTCGCCCATGCAACATGCGCGTCGGGCCTACATTGGTGCGGGAATGTGTGCCGCGGCAGCCGCGGCAGCGTGACGTGACCGGTCGGCAAGACGGTCTTATCGAGGGGACGGACATGAAGCTCTTTGTGACGGGCGCCTGCGGCTACAAGGGCAGCGTCCTGGTGCCCAAATTGCTCCGCGCCGGCCATCAGGTGGTGGCGTTCGACGCGCAGTGGTTCGGCAACGAGCTCCAGCCCCACCCCGACCTGAAGGTCGTGAAGGGCGACGTCCGCAATCCCGACGAGATCGATCTCACCGGCATCGACGCCATCATTCATCTCTCGAGTGTCGCCAACGATCCCTGCGGCGATCTCGATCCGAAACTCACGTGGGAGATCAGCTGCCTCGCCACCATGCAGCTCGCCGATCGCGCCAACCGCAGCGGCATCAAGCGCTTCATCTACGCCTCGTCCGGCAGCGTCTACGGCGTCAAGGACGAGGAACACGTCACCGAGGATCTCGAGCTGCTGCCGATCTCGGAGTACAACAAGACGAAGATGTGCGGCGAGCGCATCGTGCTCTCCTATTCTGACGACATGGTGGTCCAGATCGTGCGCCCGGCGACGGTCTGCGGTTACTCGCCCCGCATGCGTCTCGACGTGTCGGTCAACATGCTGACCATGCAGGCGCTCCAGAACGGCAAGATCACGGTGTTCGGCGGCGACCAGACGCGCCCCAACATCCACATCGACGACATCACCGATCTCTACATATTCCTGCTCGATCACCCCGAGCATACCGGCGTCTACAATGCCGGCTTCGAGAACATCTCGATCATGGACATCGCGCGCATGGTCTCGAACCATGTCGCGGCCGAGATCACGGTCACCCCGTCCAACGACCCGCGCTCCTATCGCGTCAATTCCGACAAGCTCCTTGCCACCGGCTTCCGCCCGAAGAAGACCGTCGAGGACGCGATCAAGGAGATCGTCGGCATGTATCGCCAGGGGGCCCTGAAGAACGACGATCGTTGGTACAATCTCAAATGGATGCAGAAAGAGGTGCTCGGATGAGCATCGCAGCCAGCACGGCACCGATACCGCCC
Organism: Hyphomicrobiaceae bacterium; assembly: GCA_041742195.1. Taxonomy (GTDB): domain Bacteria; phylum Pseudomonadota; class Alphaproteobacteria; order Rhizobiales; family Hyphomicrobiaceae. The sequence goes on along the minus strand of JBGSJD010000614.1, from coordinate 4,003 downwards.
GCGGCTGGGATGGCGGACGCCTCCGGCCTCTTTCGCGACTATGCCGAGCGACTGTCCGCGACGCTCCGCGATTTCGACTGGTCGCCCGTGGAAACGCTCGCCGCCGACCTGCTCGACTGCTGGCGCACCGGTCGCCAGGTGTTCATCTGCGGCAACGGCGGCAGCGCCGGTAACGCCAACCACCTCGCCAACGACTTCATGTATCCGCTCTCGAAGCGGAAGGGATCCGGCATCCGCATCCATGCCCTGTCGGACAACCCGGCCGTTCTCACCTGCCTCGCCAACGACGAAGGCTACGACAACGTCTTCGCCTACCAGCTCGCCATTCAGGCCGATCGCGGCGACGTGCTGCTGGCCTTCTCCGGCTCGGGCAATTCCCCCAACATCTTGAAGGCGCTGGACGAAGCCCGCGCCATCGGCATGCGCAGCTACGCCGTGCTCGGCTTCAGCGGCGGCAAGGCGCTATCGCTCGCCGACGTGCCGATCCATTTCGCAGTCGACGACATGCAAATCGCCGAGGACACGCAGACGATCGTCGGCCACATGATCGTGCAATGGCTCTTCAAGCACCGCGACACGGTGCACGCGCCATGACGGGAACACCACGCTTCCTGGTCCTCGGCTCGAACTCGTTCTCGGGTGCGAGCTTCTGCGACTTCCTCGCCGCGGCCGGCTACGACGTACTGGCAACCAGCCGCTCCGACGAGCCCGACGCCGCGCTGCTCCCCTACAAATGGCAGCCCCGCAAGGGCTCGGTCCGTTTCCGGCGGATCGATCTCAATCACGATCTCGATGCCCTCGCAGGCCTGATCGCCAGCGAACGCCCGACCCACGTGGTCAACTTCGCGGCCCAGAGCATGGTCGGCGAGAGCTGGCTCTATCCCGACCACTGGATGATGACCAACGTGGTCTCGCTCGCGCGTCTCTCTGATGTCCTGCGCCGCGCCAGCGGCATCGAGCGCTACGTGCACGTGACGACGCCCGAGGTCTACGGCTCCACCGAGGGCTGGGTGAAGGAGACGGCGCCCTTCAACCCGTCGACGCCCTACGCGACGTCGCGCGCCGCCGGCGACATGCACCTGCGCACCTATTTCGCGAACTACGGCTTCCCCGTCGTCTTCACCCGCGCCGCCAACGTCTACGGCCCGGGCCAGCAGCTCTACCGCATCATTCCCCGCACCATCCTCGCGGCGATCGGCGGCCAGAAGCTGAAGCTCGACGGCGGTGGCAAGTCGGTTCGCGTCTTCATCCACATGACGGACGTCTCCGACGCCACGCTCGCGATCGCACTCCGCGGCACCCCCGGCGAGACCTACCATATCTCCGGATACGAGCTGGTCTCGATCCGGGCCCTCGTCGAAACCATCCTGCAGCGCCTCGGCAAGCGCTTCGAGGATTGCGTCGAGATCGGGCCCGAGCGTCCCGGCAAGGACACCGCCTACACCCTCGACAGCCTGAAGCTGCGCACCGAACTCGGCTGGCGCGACCGCATCGGCCTCGAGGAAGGTATCGCTGACGTCGTGGCCTGGGCCGAGCGCTTCAAGGACCGCCTCGCGACCTTGCCGTCCCGCTACGACCACAAACCCTGATCGTTCGCCGCCGCCTGAGTGAGCCCCCGAAAAAGCCCCCGAGAGAGCCTCATGAGCCAGACGAAGCGCGAAGCCCCGGACCGACCAGCCCTTTCGCGCGAGGCGGCGCGTCTGCGCGGTCGCGTGATCCAGATGAGCCACAAGGCGAGCGCGGCCCATCTCGCCTCCGCGCTCTCCTGCTGTGACGTCCTCGCGGCGGCCTACTGGCATGTGCTGCGGATCGACCCGTCGAAGCCTGCCGACCCAGCGCGCGACCGCTTCATCCTGTCGAAGGGCCACGCCGCGGCGGCGCTCTACGCTATCCTCGCCTTCCGCGGCTACTTCCCCGAGGAAGAACTCGAAACCTACTGCCAGGACGGCGGTCGGCTCGCCGAGCACCCGCCAGCCAACATGCTGCCCGGTGTCGAGGCGGCGACCGGCTCACTGGGGCACGGGCTCCCCATCGGGGTCGGCATGGCGCTTTCGGCCCGCATCAACAAGGCGAGCTACCGCGTCTACGCGCTGCTCTCGGATGGCGAGAACAACGAGGGCTCGGTCTGGGAAGCCGCGATGCTCGCGGCCGCCCAGCGCCTCGAGCACCTCTGTGTGATCGTCGACTACAACAAGTGGCAGGCGACGGCCCGCTCCAACGAAACGTTGATGCTGGCGCCCCTCGTCGACAAGTGGCGCGCCTTCGGCTGGGACGCCGTGGAGGCCGACGGCCATGACGTGGCCGCCCTGGCGAGCCTGATGCAGAACGTGCCGAACGGCTCTGGCAAGCCCGTTGCCATTATCGCGCACACGGTCAAGGGCAAGGGTGTGTCGTTCATGGAGGACGACAACAACTGGCACTACCGCGCGCCCACCGCCGACGAGGTGGTCAAGGCCATGAAGGAGCTCGGCCTCGCATGAGAAACGCATTCGCAGACGAGCTGACGAAGCTCGGGAGCACCGACAAGCGCGTGGTCATGCTGTCGGGCGACATCGGCAACCGCCTCTTCGACAAGTTCAAGGACGCCAATCCGGACCGCTTCTTCAACTGCGGCGTCGCCGAACAGAACATGATGGGCCTGGCGGCGGGCATGGCCATGTCGGGGCTCCGCCCGGTGGCCTACACGATCACTCCGTTCATCACCTCGCGCTGCCTCGAGCAGATCCGCACGGACGCCTGCTATCACGAGCTGCCCGTCACCATCGTCGCGGTCGGCGCCGGCCTCGCCTACTCGGGCCTCGGCCCGACGCACCACGCTTGCGAAGACATCGCGCTCTTGCGCGCACTGCCCAACATGCAGGTCGTCTGCCCGGCCGATGCCTGGGAGGTGCGTGGTGCGCTGCGGGCCGCACTCCGCCAGGACCGCCCCGTCTATATCCGCATGGGCAAGAAGGGCGAGCCCGTCATTCATTCCGAGGTGCCGGCCGGCTTCGAGATCGGCCGCGCCATCACCATCGAGGACGGCGCCGACGTGTGCCTCCTCTCGACGGGCAACATGATGCCGGAAGCCATCGAGGCCGCGCACGCGCTCCGCGAGAAGGGCATCACCGCCCGCGTCGTGAGCTTCCATACCGTGAAGCCGCTGGACGAGGCGTGCCTCTCGGAGGCGTTCGCCCGCTTCAAGCTCGTCGCCACGATCGAGGAGCACTCCCTGATCGGCGGCTTCGGCTCGGCCGTCGCCGAATGGGTGATCGACAATGGCGTCCGCACCGCGCCGTTGCTGCGCATCGGCACACCGGACCGCTTCTTCAAGAAGTCGGGCGAGCAGGAGTATGCGCGCGAGGAACTGGGCCTCACCGGCCACCAGATCGCCGACCGCGTCGCCCAAGCGCTCGGATGAGCGCCTGCCGGTTGGCGCCCGGCGCACTCCCCAAAGTGATCTCGTAACCTCGGTGACCCCATGAAAACCGAAGCAGCAATCCTCGTCGAACTCGGAAAGCCGCTGGTCATGGCCGAGCTCGAGATCCCCGCCATGAAGCCCGGCCAGGTGCTGGTCGAGATCGCCTATTCCGGCGCCTGCGGCACCCAGGTCAACGAGGCCATGGGCCACAAGGGCGAGGACAAGTGGTTGCCCCATTGCCTCGGCCACGAGGCGACCGGCACGGTGCTCGAGACCGCCACCGGCGTCACGCGCTTCAAGGCCGGCGACAAGGTCGTGCTGTCGTGGATCAAGGGGCCCGGCTACGAGGCCGGCGGCGCCGTCTACGGCTGGGACGGTCGCAAGGTGAACGCCGGCGCCGTGACCACGTTCCAGCGCCACGCCCTGGTCTCCGAGAACCGCCTGACCCCGTTGCAGCCCGGTCTCGCCATGGACACCGCGATCCTCCTCGGCTGCGCCGCGCCGACCGGCATGGGCGCTGTCCTGAACGTCCTGAAGGCCGGCCCGGGTGACAGCGTCGCCGTCTTCGGCACGGGCGGCATTGGCCTCAACGCCCTGATGGCC
>JBGSJD010000613.1:0-5415 GCA_041742195.1 Hyphomicrobiaceae bacterium | reverse complement strand
GCGAGCGCTGGTCGAAGCTGGCGGTCAACGCCATGCGCAATCCGGTCTCGGCCGCGACCGGTCGTGGCGGCAACGCCAACGACCGGGACCCCGTGACGCGTCGTCTCGCCATCCGGCTCGCGGCGGAGGCGATCAAGGTCGGCAACGCCCACGGCTACCGCATCGAGAAGGTCTACGGGATCGCGCCCGAAGCCCTCGTCGCGGCCATCGACGGCGATGCCGTCGCCATGGCCGCCTGCGAGAAGATCCTGCTCGACAACACGCTCTTCCGGAACGACGACCAGCGCCCGTCGATGGGCCAGGACATCCAGAAGGGCCGCCGCACGGAGATCGACTTCATCAACGGCCTCGTGGCCGAGAAGGCCGCCGAGGCCGGCATCGAGGTTCCGGCCAACCGGGGCATCATCACGGCGGTCCGCAAGATCGAGCGGGGCGAGGCGTCCCCCTCGCCCGAACTCGTCTACGACATCTGAGAGGCAGCGCCCCGGCCCGCCGCCTCCTACTTTGTGATGCGGGCCTTCGCGCGCTGCTCGAAATCCTTGATCAGGATGTTCGAGCACGCGCCCGCGCCGTGATTGTTCATGGCGACGTTGTGCAGCTCCTCGACGATCCGCCCGATCAGCATCGGCACGCCGGTGTCGCGGCCGAGCTGGTTCGCGAGCCGCACGTCCTTGGTCATGAGGCCGAGCGCGAACGACGCCGGGAACTTGCCCTCGATCGTATCGGCGAGCGACCGCTCGGTCGTTCCGTTGCGGCCCGAGCTTTTGTTGAGCACGTCGGTGGCGAGCTGCGGATCGAGCCCGTTCTTCACGGCGAGCGCCATCGCCTCGAACGTCAGCGCCCGGCACCCGGCGAGCAGCAGGTTGTTGACGAGCTTCATCGTCTGCCCGGCGCCGAGCTCGCCCAGCCGGAAGACGTTGGGCCCGACCTTTTCGAAGATCGGCTTGACCTTGTCGAACACCTCCTGCGATGCGCCGACCATGATCGCGAGCGTGCCGGCATGCGCGCCGGCCGGCCCGCCGGAGACGGGCGCGTCGATCAGCGTCACGCCGCTCTTCGCGAGTTCGGCTGCCATCGCCTTCGTTTGCAGCGGGTCGCCGGTGGTCATGTCGGCCACGATCGTCCCGGGCTTCAGGCCCTTGGCGAGCCCGTTCTCGCCGAAGATCGCCTGCCGCACGTTCTCCGACGTCGGAAGGCACAGACAGACGACGTCCGACATCTCGGCGAGGGCTGCCCCGCTCTGCGCGGCGGTGGCGCCGGCCTCCGCCATTTCGGAGATCCGCGTCGGATCGAGATCGAAGACGCGCAGCGGCTGCTTGTTGACCAGCATGCGCTTGACGATCGCGCCGCCCATGCTTCCGAGGCCGACGTAGCCGACATTCATGATGTGTCTTCCGTTCTTTGCTGAGGGATGGAGGGTCTTGCGAGAGTTTCGCCCGTGCCGCGCCGGATGCGCGGTCAGGCGGCCTGTTGTGCGACGGTCGGCGCATCGCCCATGAGGGTCGTCCGCCGCACGTCGCGGGGCTCCGTGTGCGGGAACGGCCGCGCCCGGTGCATCGTTGTTCTGTTGTCCCACATCACGAGATCGCCCGCGCGCCACGTGTGGGCGTAGGTGAACTCGCGCTGCGTCGCCATCTCGGTGAGGTCCATCAGGAAGGCTTTGGCTTCGGGCTCCGGCAATCCGACGATGCGCCCGGCGTGGGACGAGAGATAAAGCGACTTCCGTCCCGTCCTCGGATGCACCCGGACGAGACGCTGCAGCACGGGCTTCAGCCGCGCCCGTTCCTCGTCGGTGAATTCGGTGAAGCCGTGCTTGGCGCGCGAGAACATCTGCGAATGCTCGCAGACGAGATCCTCGCACAGCGCCTTGGTCTCCGCATCGAGCGCGTCGTAGGCAGCCCGCATGTCCGCGAACTCGGTGTTCCCGCCCTTCGACGGCACGACTCGCCCGTGCAAGAGCGAGTACTTCGCCGGCACCACCTTGAACGAGCTGTCCGAATGCCAGAGCTGGTTGCCGAGCGCATAGAGCCGTCGCCGGTCGTCGCGCGCAAAGGGTTTGCCGTCCTTGTCGAGGTTCGACACGTCGGCGAACGAGTTCGGCAGCCGCTGTTCCTCGGGCTTCCGCAGACTGACGCCGATTGCCATCTCGATCGTGCCGAGCGACTGCGTGAACCTGAGCTGCTGTTCGTCGTCGAGAGGCTGGTCGTGGAAGATCAGGACGGCGTGTGCGTCCATCCCGTCGTGGATCGCGGCGATATCGGTGGCGCTGAGTGGCTGGGTGAGATCGGCGCCGGACACTTCGCCGACAAAACCGGGTCCGAGCTGGCGGATTTGAAGGGCCATTGGCGTTCTCCCGTCGTCTCTTGTCCGTACATGTTAGGCACGGCGCCGCCCGTCTGTCACCACGCCGTCATGGATCACGGCTTGGCGGTCCTGAGAAGATCGGGCCGCCGTTCGGCCGTCAGGCGCTGAGCTTCCGCGCGTCGCCATGCGGCGACCTTCTGGTGATCGCCGGAAACGAGGATGTCCGGCACGCGCCGTCCCTCCCACTCGCGCGGCTTGGTGTACTGCGGATACTCGAGCAGCCCGCTTTCGAAGCTCTCCTCCTCGAGCGACGCATCGGCGCCGAGCACGCCGGGAAGCAGGCGCACGCAGGCGTCGATCAGCACCATCGCCGCGATCTCGCCGCCCGAGAGCACATAGTCGCCGATCGAGATCTCCTCGAGCTGACGCCCGTCGATGACCCGCTGGTCGACGCCTTCGAACCGCCCGGCGAGCAGCATCACGCCCGGCCCTTGCGCCAGCTCCTTCACTTTGGCTTGCGCGAGCGGCGCGCCGCGTGGCGACAGGAAGATGCGCTTGAGCCCGGGAGTGGTGGCGTCGGCATGATCGATGGCCGTGCCGAGCACGTCGGGGCGCATCACCATGCCGGCCCCCCCGCCGGCCGGCGTGTCGTCCACCTGCCGGTGCCTACCGAGGCCGAACTCACGGACGTTGACCGTCGAAAGTCTCCACAGCCCGCCAGCGAGCGCCGTCCCGACCAGCGACGCGCCAAGCGGGCCCGGAAACATCTCGGGGAATATGGTGAGCACGGTGACGTGCCACGGGGCGCGGGCGAGGCTTGATTGTTCGGTCGGCAAGGGTCAGGCTCCGCTTTCATTGAACGCAATGGCCCGCGAGGGCCGGTCTTTCGCATTGGTGTCCATGCAGAGCAAGCCGAACATCCTCTTCGTCATGGCCGACCAGCTTCGCTGGGACTACCTGCGGCACGCCGGCCATCCGCATATCGCGACGCCCCGGATCGACGCCCTCGCGCGCCGGGGTGTGGCCTTCACCCGCGCCTTCGTCCAGTCGCCCGTCTGCGGCGGCTCGCGGATGTGCTTCTATTCCGGCCGCTACAACATCACCCACGGCGCCACCTACAACAACTTTCCCCTGCGGATCGACGAAAAGACCATCGGCGACTATCTCCGGCCGCTTGGCTATCGAGTGGCGCTCGTCGGCAAGACGCACTTCAAGGCCGATACGGAAAGCCTCGCTCGCCTCGGCATCGACCCGGGGACCAATCCGGGCCTGCCCTACTGGCAGTGCGGCTTCGAGCCCTTCGAGCGCGACGACGGCCTCCACCCCGAGATCGATGGCAAGCTTGCCGGCGCCGATCCGGCCTACAACGCCTGGCTCCGTCAGCTCGATTATCCGGGCGACAATCCCTGGCACGAGTGGGCGAACTCGGTCGAAGGCGAGAACGGCGAAGTGCTGTCCGGCTGGGCCATGCGCAATGCCCGCCGTCCGGCACGCGTCAAGGAGGAGCACTCCGAAACCGCCTACATGACCGACCGCGCCCTCGAATTCATGCGGCAGGCGCGCGACGGCGGCCCCTGGTGCCTGCACGTCTCCTACATCAAGCCCCACTGGCCCTACATCGCGCCCGCGCCCTACCACGCCATGTACGGCCCCGAGCATGTGCTGCCGGCCAATCGTTCGGCGGCGGAGCGCGACGACCCGCACCCGGTCATGGCCGCCTTCATGCGCCACGACGAGAGCGTCGCCTTCGCGCGCGACGAGGTGCGGGACACCGTGATCCCGACGTACATGGGGCTCATCACGCAGTTCGACCACCATCTCGGCCGCCTCGTCGATCATCTCGAGGCGACCGGCGAGATCGCCAACACGATCATCGTCGTCACGTCCGACCATGGCGACTATCTCGGCGACCACTGGCTCGGCGAAAAGGACCTGTTCCACGAGGAAGTCGTGCGTGTGCCCATGATCGTCGTGGACCCGCGTCCCGGCGCCGATGCAACCCGTGGCCAGTCGCTCGAAGTGCTGGTCGAGGCGATCGACCTCGCGCCGACGTTTATCGACTGGGCGGGCGGTCCCGCCGAGCCCCACCGGCTCGAGGGCCGCTCGCTGGCCCCCGTCCTGAACGGCCCCGCGCCAACGGACTGGCGTTCGGCCGTTTTCTGCGACAGCGACTTCTCCCTGCGTCATGCGCGCAAGACCTTGGGGCTAGACGTCGACGAGGCGCGCGGCTTCATGGTGCGGACCGAACGCTGGAAGTACGTGCACTTCGAGAAGCTGCCGCCGCAACTCTTCGATCTGGCCGCCGATCCGGGCGAACTGGTCGACCTCGGCCGCTCCCCGGCGCACGTGGCGGTGCTGGACGAGATGCGCGACCGGCTGTTCAACTGGGCGCTCTCGCGCAAGACGCGAACGACCGTCAGCCACGACTACATCCGGCGGGTCACGGGCGGCGCCCGGGCGCGCGGCTACCGGTTCGGCGAATGGTGAGGCACCTTGGGCCGGGCCGCATGACGAAGGAGACGCCTGCGTGAGCGCATCGACGAAGTCCGACGCAGCGACGGACGCGCACGTCTTCCGGTCGGCAGCCGAGGCGTTCCCGATCGACGAGGCGACGCTTGCGGCCTATCTCGATGCCATCGGCCTGCCGCTGGACCGCAGCGAGCCGATCCGCCAGTTCGGAACGGGTCTCGCGAACGTCAACTACCGTTTGAAAGCCGGCAACCGCTGGCTGGTGCTCCGCCGCCCGCCAGCCGGTGATCTGCCGCCCGGCGCCCACGACATGGCCCGCGAACACCGCATCCTGTCGCGGCTCTGGCGCGCGCTTCCGCTGGCGCCCGAAAGCCTTCATCTCTGCGAGGATCGCGACGTGATCGGCGTCCCGTTCCAGCTGATCGACTATCGGCCGGGGCTGGTGGTGAAGGGTGACGATCAGAGCCGTTTCGACGGCCGTCCGGACGTCGCGGTTGCGACGGGCCGCATGCTCGTCGACACCCTGATCGCCATCCATTCGGTCGACGCGGACGCCATCGGTCTCGGCGATCTCGGCAAGCCTGAAGGCTTCGTCGAGCGCACGCGCAAGGGCTGGACCGGGCGCGCGGAGCGGCTGGAGTT
>JBGSJD010000612.1:0-1732 GCA_041742195.1 Hyphomicrobiaceae bacterium | reverse complement strand
GCGCGACCCTGCTCGGTTGGATCGCGGCGGGCGTCCGTCTCGAGGTCGACTGGGTGGTGCTGTCGGCCGCCGACCGCCGCGCCGATGAGGCGAGGGCCTCCGCGAATGCGTTTCTCGACGGCGCCGCCACGGCCCGCCTCGATATCGGATCGTTCCGCGATGGCTATTTCCCGGTCGAACGCGCCGCGATCAAGGACGCCTTCGAGGCCTTGCGCGGACGCGTCGAGCCGGATGTGATCCTGACCCATCACGCCGATGATGCTCACCAGGACCATCGCATCGCAGCCGAACTGACCCGCAACACGTTCCGCGATCACCTGACGCTCGCCTACGAGATCCCGAAGTGGGACGGCGACCTCGGCCGGCCGCAGATCTATGTTCCGGCGACCGCCGCCGTAATGAACCGCAAGATCGCATTGCTGGAGCGGCATTTCGCGTCGCAGCGCGCCAAGGACTGGTTCGACGAGGAGACGTTTCGTGGTCTCGCGCGGCTGCGCGGCATGGAATGCCGTGCGCCGGAGCGCTATGCCGAGGCGTTCCATGTCGCAAAGTGCATCGTCGTTTGAATGTGCGCGCTGCCGTGGGCGGCGCCGTCGATCGAGTTCAGAGCCCGGAGAGTGGAATGCGCGTCGTCGTCACCGGACACAAAGGCTACATCGGCACCGTCATGGTGCCCCTGCTTCTGGCCCGCGGCCACGAGGTCGTCGGCTACGACATCGATCTCTATGGCCGCTGCACCTATCCCGAGGGTGGCGCCATCGCGGCCGTGCCGGAAATCGTGAAGGACGTGCGCGACGCCGAACCGGCCGACTTCGCGGGCATCGACGCCGTCATCCATCTGGCGGCCCTCTCGAACGATCCCCTCGGCAACCTCGATCCCGAGACGACCTACGCGATCAACCATCGCGCGAGTGTTCGCGTGGCCGAGGCCGCGAAGGCGGCCGGCGTCCGCCGCTTCCTGCTCGCCTCGTCGTGCTCCAACTACGGCCTCGCCGGCGAGACGATGCTCGACGAGACCGGCGCGCTCAATCCGCAGACCGCCTACGGCAAGTCGAAGGTGATGGCCGAGCGGGACATCGCACCGCTCGCGGGCCCGACCTTTTCACCGACGTTCCTGCGCCCGGCCACCGCCTACGGCCTGTCGCCGCGCCTGCGCTTCGATATCGTGCTGAACAATCTCGTCGCCTGGGGCGTCACGACCGGACGGATCTATCTGAAGTCGGACGGCACGCCCTGGCGTCCCATCGTCCACATCCGCGACATCTCGGCCGCCTTCATCGCCGCCCTCGAAGCCCCGACCGAAGTGGTCCACAACGAGGCCTTCAACGTCGGCCAGACGGCGCACAACTACATGATCCGCGACATCGCCGGTATCGCCGCCGACGTCGTGCCGGGCTGCCGCATCGAGTACGCGCCGGACGCCGGCCCCGACACCCGGTCCTATCGCGTCAGCTTCGAGAAGATCGCGAAGGTGCTGCCGGCCTTCCGTCCCGAGTGGGATGCCCGCCGAGGCGCCGAGGAACTGTTTGCAGCCTACCGCCAGAGCGATCTCGACCTCGACGCCTTCGAGGGGCCGCGCTATCAGCGCATCGGCCACATCCGCCAGCTCATGGCGGACGGCCGCCTGACCGCCGATCTGAGGCGCGCCGCCGCGGCCGCCGAATAGAGCCCCGCCCCATGCCATCGCCGCCGCTTCCGTTGCTCGCGAGCCTGCCCGACGATGCCGACGCGG
>JBGSJD010000611.1:0-5223 GCA_041742195.1 Hyphomicrobiaceae bacterium | reverse complement strand
GACCGCCGTTCCCGTCGTGCCGGGTCCGGCAAGTCCGTCCCGGGAGGCCATCAGCGCGGCGCCGCAACCGGCAGCGACGGGCAATCCTCCGGGCGGCGAGCAGGCGTGGCAACAGACGCCGCTCTGGCAGCAGATCAAGCGGGATTTCCCCGAGTGGTATGCGCAGCGCATCATCGACGTGAACACGATGGCGAGCGAAAGCAAGAGCAAGCGGGAGATCGAGCTGGCCCTGGTCAGGTCGCTGGTCGAGCTCAGGCGCAAACACCAACAGGAGGCGCTGTCAGCCAGCCCGACCCGTCTCAGAGCCATTGCGACGTCGTTCGTCGCCACGCTGTCAGGCCTCGCCAAGGACAACAGCAAGGCCTGCTTCGGCTTCATCTCGCAAGGCGAGGCCAGCCGCGATGTGCTCGATCTGGATCAGGCCGATCACCGGACCGCCATCGAGTCGCAACTCGCGACCGTGTTCGACGCGGTGGTCGAGGGCCGCCAGACGCCGATGAAGCGCGACCCGCCGAAGCGCGAGGACTACGACGCGCTTTCGATCGAACTCAGCAAGCGCGGATGGACGACGGCCGACCTGCAGCTCTTCACGGATGCGCGCGCGCTCGCCCGCGCACCCCACGAGAAGGTCTGCCAGATGGTCCAGGACTGGTTCGCGGCGCAATTGACGGTGCCTGACGAGCAAGCCCAGGCGCGGCTCCTTGGTGAGGCCTTGAAGCCGGTCGTCGCTGGCTGAGCGGCAAAGGCAAGAAATGTCGGCGCCGGAACACTAGATGCCGGCAACGGCCACGACCGCCGACGAGGCGAGGAACAGGGCGGTCAGGATCGCTGCCTGCCGCGCAAACCGCAGATAGGCATCGCGCAGGACACGGGAAATCACCTGCTGCGCAATCCCTGCGCTCGGGCGCTCCTCCGGCTTCAACATGATCCAGACTTCGGTGTTGCGATAGCTCTGGCGGCGGGCGAAGCCTGCCTTCAGCAGAAGGACCGCGCACGCCATCATCGACAGGTAGCCGGAGCTCTTGAAGGCGGCCACGAGGTCGGCCGACATGCCGACGAAGAAGGTCAGAATGCCCAGCGCGGCGAAGCCGCAGCCGCGGGCGACGCTCAGATGAGCGAGGTATTCGATGCGTTCGAGCATGACACGGCCCACGGCGTATCGCGATGGAGATCGCAGAGCCTAGCCGAACGTGGGGCCCTGCAGACAACTCCAAAAATGCGGCTTGCTGTCACGATTTCGAGCACACGACCCGACCCGGACCCGGGATCACTCGATGTTGAAGTAGCCGGTCGCGCCGAGCAGGCCCGGCAGGGACAAAGCGAACGTGGTCACGAACCAGATGCCGAGCGACAGGGGCGTGCTCTCCTTCAGGCCGCGGATGCGTTCGTAGAGCGCCGCCGGAATGCCTGAGATGGCCAGCGTCATGACGCCGATGAACAGCGACGTCAGGTAGAAGAGCACCAGCGGACTCGCCAGGATCGGCGCCACGAAAGGCCGCAACAGGAAGAAGACGGGATCGAAAAGCGGCGAAAAATGCATGCCGTTGAGGAGCGACAACGCCGTCGTCGCCACCAGCAGCACGTCGCGCTGCATGGTCTGTTCGCGGTGATGCAGATCATCCACGGCTAGACTCCGATGTTGGGCCGCATTCCGGCTGCCACGCACGTCAGGAACCAGAACATGCGCAGCGCCATCAACCAGCCGATGGCCAGGACGACGACCAGCCCATCCGGAACAATGCGCGGGGTGATGGCGCGGACCAGGCCGACGAACGGATCGGTGATGGTGCGGAAAACCTTGAGAATGACGGCATCGGGGCGCTTCGAGAAGAGGATCTCGAGGACATAGCGACCGATCAGCGTGTAGACCAGCGCGGCCATGGCGAGGTTCGGCACATGGAAGTACCAGTGCTCGAAGAAGCTTTGCGTCGGCGTCATGTGGCGATCGATCTCCCCCGCAGGCCCGCGGACTGTGCCCCAAGAGAAAGGCGGGGCACAAGGCCCCGCCTTTCGATGTCGTCAGCGGATCTCGGCTCGATGCCGGATCAATGGGCCGGCGTCGCGCCCTTGTCGACCAGGATGGTCCCACCGCGCGGCCGGCGCGTGGCGTCCACCATGTCCTGCACCGCCTGAGACGGAGCCGGCGTGAGGAGCGACACGATCCAGATCGCGATAAAGCCAACCGGCAGGCCGAAGAGGGCTGCCGAGATGTTGCGAACACCCCACCAGCTCGCGATCGCCTGGGCGTGCTTGTCGAGTGCCACCCATGCTGCCGCCTTGCCGGCTTCGGGAGCCGCCAACCACGCCTGCTTCAGCGTGGCGAACTGGTCGAGCTGCGCCTTCGACGCCGTGCCGAGCCAGCCCCACATCTCGTGGAACGAGACCGCGAAGTAGCGGGTGCCCACGAGGTAGTACACGCAGACGCCGAAGCCGAGGATCATGCCGGCGATGGCGCCTGCCGTGTTGGCCCGCTTCCACCAGATGCCCATGACGAGCGCCGGGAAGATGCCTGCTGCCGCAAGCGAGAACGCCCAGGCCACCATGGACAGAATGTCCGCCGGCTTGGTCGCGGCTGTCATGGCCGCGGCCAACGCGACCACGACGAGCAGGATCCGCGCCACGATGAGACGGGTGCTCGTCGAGGCGTTCGGGCTGACCATCTTGTAGTAGACGTCGTGCGAGAGTGCGTTGGCGATGGCCAGCAGGAGGCCGTCGGCCGTTGACAGAGCGGCGGCGAGGCCGCCGGCGGCCACGAGGCCTGCGATCACGTAGGGCATGCCCGCGATCTCCGGCGTGGAGAGCACGATCACGTCCGTGTTGATCGAGAGATCCTGAAGCCGGAGCACGCCCGGGTGGCTTGCGATCTTGCCGCACGCCGCGATGACGTCCTGCATCACCTTCACGTCGACGCCGCAGACCTTCACCAGCCCGAGCTTGCCGTAGGTGTACATCCACGCCGGCAGGTCAGCGAGCTGCGTGCCCTTGTTGATGAGGCTGTAGACCTCGAGCTTCGAGAACGCCGCGTAAGCCGGCGCCGTGAAGTAGAGCAGGAAGATGAAGAACAGCGACCACGCCACCGACGAGCGGGCCTCACGCACCGATGGGGTGGTGAAGTAGCGCATCAGGATGTGGGGCAGCGACGCCGTGCCGACCATCAGGCAGAGGATCAGCGCGAAGTAGTTCAACGGATCGTAGGTCGTGAACGGCTTGATGTGCGGCTTCGCGAACACCGCGTTGCCGGCCGCGTCCTTCACTGTCGCCGCCCAGCCCTTGGCCGCCATCTGGTTTTCCAGGTTGGTGATGTCCTGGATCGCCTGACCGTAGGTGAGCTGCGGCATGGGGATGCCGTACTTCTTGGCCGACAGGATGACGACCGGAAGCAGGTAGGCGACGATCAGCACGATGTATTGTGCCACCTGCGTCCAGGTCACCGCCTTCATGCCGCCGAGCATCGAGCAGAGCAGGATGCCAAGGAGGCCGACATAGACCGCAACGGTGAAGTCGATGTCGAGGAAGCGCGAGGCGATGATGCCGGTCGCGAAGATCTGTGCCGTCACGTAAGTGAACGAGCAGCAGATCAGAACGATGACGGCGAGGAAGCGCGCAAAGCTGCCACCGAACCGCTCCGAGAAGAAATCTGGAACAGTGTAGGCGCCGAACTTGCGCAGGAACGGCGCGATCAGGATCGCGACGAGGACGTAGCCGCCCGTCCAGCCGAGGACGAAGGCGAGGCCGTCGTAGCCGAGCAGGAACAGCGTGCCGGCCATACCCACGAACGACGCACCGGACATCCAGTCGGCGCCGGTCGCCATGCCGTTGTAGAACGCCGGAACCGAGCGGCCGGCGACGTAGTATTCGCCGACCTCAGAGGTTCGCGACAGAATGCCGATGATGGCGTAGACGGCGATCGTGAGGAAGACGAAGCCGTAGCCGATCATCCGGTTCGGGACGCCCATCTGCTCGAGCACCGCGAGAACTGCGACGAACCCGAAGAAGCCGCCCGTATAGATGCCGTAGATCTTGCCGAGATTGTCGAGGAAGCTTTTGCCGCCGATCGACGAGTCTTTAGTCGTTGCCATGTCGATCCCCTTATCAATCCTCGGCCTGACCTTCTTCGCGATCAATCGTGTCCTGCCGCGAGGCAAAGACGAACAACATGATCACGAAGACGAGCAGCGAGCCCTGGGCCGCCATGTAGAACCCGAGCGGGAAGCCCAGGATCACGATCTTGTTCAGACTTTCGACGAAGAAATGAACCACGAAGCTGAATATCAGCCATAGGACGAACATCGTCCACATCAGCGTTTGGGTGCGTGCCCAATGCCGATCGACAGTGTCGTTTGCCATCCCGAAGTTTCTCCCTAGGCAGAAACGGTTTTGCACCAGTTTTGCTCATTGGTCGGAGCCCGCCCCACTGCCTGTGAGATTCTCTGACACCGACTGCGTCAATCTAGCGTCGGCACGCAGCGCTGCATATGGGTCGATTGGCCTATTTCAAGACCGCCTTTTCGAGACACTACGACGCACCACTTTGTTGCACCAAACCTTGACACCCGCACGAGCGGAAGTGCGACGTGGCCCCGCCAACCCCTTCTTCGCGACGATCATCCGGAGGCCGCGTGACCAAAGACCGCGACGAGCATCAGACCGCGTCCGAACGTTCCCCGCTCCCGTTCCGCGAGTTCATCGCGCTCCTCGCGTGGCTGATGGCGCTGACGGCTCTTTCGATCGACATCATGTTGCCGGCACTGCCGGAGATCGGACGCGATCTCGGCGCAGGCAGCGACAACGAGCGGCAACTCGTCGTCACGACGTATCTGCTGGGTCTCGCGCTCGGACAGCTCGTCTGGGGGCCAATTTCCGACCGGATCGGCCGAAAGCCGCCGCTGCTCGCGGGTCTCGTCGTCTATGCGGTCGGCGGGCTCGTCGCCTACTTCTCGGGAAGCCTCCTCGTGCTGCTCGCCGCCCGCATGCTGCAGGGCTTCGGCGGCGCGGACCATCGGAACGGCCATCGTGCGGGATGCCTACGAGGGCCGCCCGATGGCACGGGTGATGTCATTCGTGATGACGGTGTTCATCCTGGTACCGGTGCTCGCGCCGGCCGTGGGGCAAGGGATCATCGCCGTCTCGACGTGGCGCGTCAGCTTCCTCGGGCTGTTCATCGCCGGCCTCGTGGCGCTGACGTGGGTCGGACTGCGGCTCCCCGAGACCCATCCCGAGCGC
>JBGSJD010000610.1:0-8969 GCA_041742195.1 Hyphomicrobiaceae bacterium | reverse complement strand
CCGCGATGGCGAGCCGCACGCCCTCCCGCGCCAGCGCTTCGGCGATGCCCCGCCCGATCCCCATGCTCGCGCCGGTCACCAGCGCGGTCTTGTCCTTCAGTCCGAGTTCCATCGCCTGCTCGCTCGTTCGAATGCGGTTGGGCGACAGGGTACTGCCCGCCGCCGAACGCGCAAGCGCCGTTCCGGTGCGCCATTCTCCGGCCCCGGTTGGCAATCGGAGCGGCGGTTGCTTTACTGTCCCTCGACGCCAGAATGGAGAACGACGGTATGGCCCAGGTCCGAGGAAGCACCACGCAGAGCCCGCTCGAGGCCCGCATCACGGGCTGGCTCGCGGAGCAGGAGCCCGCCATGCTGGCGCTGCTCGCGGAGGCCGTGAACACCGACAGCGGCAGCTATGACAAGGCCGGCGTCGACGCGGTCGGCGACTGCTTCGTCCGCTTTTTCGAAAGCCAGGGCCTCCTCGTCGAGAAGGAGCGCCACGACACCTACGGTGACGCCATCCACGTCCGCCTCGACGACACGCCGTCGAACGAGAAGCCCGTGCTACTGATGGGGCATCGAGACACCGTCTTCCCGAAGGGCGAAGCAGCCCGCCGCCCGTTCCGCATCGAGGATGGCAAGGCCTACGGGCCCGGCGTCGCCGACATGAAGGGTGGCCTCGTGCTCAACGCCTTCGTGCTGGCCGCCTTCAAGCGTTTCGGCGGCAACCCGGCCCCTCTCGCCGGCCTGATTACGTCCGACGAGGAAATCGCCTCGCCCGCCTGCCGCTCCGTCATCGAGCGGACGGCGCGAGCGGCCCGCTGCGTCTTCAACTCCGAGCCCGGCCGCCCGAGCGGCAACGTCGTGACGGGCCGCAAGGGCGGCGTCTTCATGCGGTTCGAGGTGACCGGCAAGGCGGCCCATTCCGGCGGCAACTTCGAGAAGGGCATCTCGGCCATCGGCGAGATCGCGCACAAGATCGTGGCGCTCCACGGCCTGACCGACCTGAAGCGCGGCATCACCGTCAACGTGGGTCTGGTCAGCGGCGGCCAGTCCGTGAATACCACCGCGCCCCACGCCGAAGGCCGCATCGATCTCCGCTACGTGGCCCCCGCCGATCGCGCCTACGCCCTCGACGCGATCCAGCGCATCATCGACACGCCAACCGTGCCGGGCACGACCGCTGGCCTCGAGATACTGGGCGAGTTCCTCCCCCTGACCAAGCCCGAGGGCAGCGCCGACCTGTTTGCGACCTACACCGCGGCCGCCGCCGACGCCGGCCTGTCCGTCGAGGGCGAATTCTCCGGCGGCTGCGCGGATTCCGGATTTACCACCGGTGTCGGCTGCCCCACGATCTGTGCCACGGGGCCCGTCGGCGCCAACGCCCACACACCCGAAGAGTTTCTCGTCGTCGAGAGCCTCGTCCCCCGCGCACAGGCGATGGCTCTTGCGATCCTTCGCCTGCCCGCCGCGGCCTGAGCCGGAAGCCACCCGCCTGCCACGGCCCGTTCACCTGCGAGGTTCTCCATGTCTGCCGACGCCCCCGCCGCACTCGAGGCCCGCTACGCACCGAACGCCTCGCTCTCCGAAGCCATCGAGGTCGCTCGCGCGGCCTATGTCGCGGCCAATCCCCTCAGCCGCGAACTCCACGAGAAGGCCTCCCGATCCCTCCCCGGCGGCAACACGCGGACAGTGCTCTTCTACGGGCCGTTCCCGCTCCGCTTCGCGGGAGCCGACGGCTGTCATCTGACGGACGTCGACGGACACGGCTACGTCGACTTCCTGGCCGAGTACACGGCCGGCATGTACGGCCACTCGCATCCCGCCATCCGCAAGGCCATCGAGCGCGCGCTCGATTTCGGCGTCAACATCGGCGGCCACACCGAGCTCGAGATCGAGCTCGCCGAAGCCGTGACGGCGCGCTTCCGCTCGATCGAGAGCGTGCGTTTCACCAATTCCGGCACCGAGGGCAACCTCATGGCCCTGGCGCTCGCCCGCGCCTTTACGAAGCGGTCGAAGGTCATGGTCTTCACCGGCGGCTATCACGGCGGTGTCGTCTATTTCAGGAAGGGCGGTTCGCCCGTCAACGCGCCGTTCCCGGTGCTGCTGGCCCGCTACAACGACCTCGACAGCGTGCGCGGTCTCGCTGAAGCCAACGCCTCGGATCTGGCCGCCATCATCGTCGAGCCCATGTTCGGCTCGACCGGCTGCATCCCGGCGACGCCCGAATTTCTCGCCGGCCTGCGGCGCATCGCCGACGAGACTGGCGCGCTTCTGATCTTCGACGAGGTCATGACGTCGAGACTGGCGCCCGGCGGTCTCCAGAGCGTGATCGGCGTGACGCCCGACCTGACGACGCTCGGCAAGTACGTCGGCGGCGGCATGTCGTTCGGCGCCTTCGGCGGCCGCGCCGACGTCATGTCCCTGTTCGATCCCCAGCGCCCGGACGGCCTCCCCCACGCAGGCACCTTCAACAACAACACGCTCACCATGTGCGCCGGTCTCGCCGGTCTGACCGAGGCCGCGACGCCCGAGGCCGTGACCGCCCTCAATCATCGGGGCGACATCCTGCGCGGCCGCCTGAACGCCATTGCCGAGGCCGCCGGTGCGAAGATGCAGTTCACGGGGATAGGCTCCATGATGGCGGTCCACTTCAAGACGGGACCGATCCGCGACGAGGCCGACGCCGACAGCGGCAACCAGGACCTGAAGGAGCTGTTCTTCTTCGATCTCCTGGACCGGGGTGTCTACATGGCGCGCCGTGGCATGATCGTTCTGTCGCTGGCGCAGGACGAGGCCGCCTTCGCCCGTCTCGAGGGGGCCGTCGAGGACTTCGTCCGCCTCCGTCGCCGCTTCCTGGTTTGATGCATGGTGCCAATTCCGGGCTGCCACGTTGATTTTCCACTGGAAAACGCCTGTCCTTACCACATGGTCGGTTGACCCCCGGGGACCGGTCTGCTGCCTGTGCACGCGAGTGTGCTGAAGCGAGCGACAGGACGGGAACGATGGCGAGACACGAGCCTGGGATGCCGGCGCCACGTGGAGCGGGCCGGCCGGCGAGGTCGCTCGTGCGATGGGATGTCCGCGAGGCCGCCATCGTACTCGGGCCCGCGGTTCTGTTGATCGGACTGTCGCTGTGGCTTCTCGTCCGCCTCGTGCAGCCGTCGCCGCCGACCGCGATCACGATGGCCACGGGCGGCGTCGGTGGTGCCTATACGGCCTTCGGAAGGCGCTATTCGGAGATCGTCGGGCGTGCCGGCATCGCCATCGACGTGCGTACGACGTCCGGGTCCATCGAGAATCTGCGCCTGCTGACGGCGCCCTCGGGCGGCGCCGATATCGCGCTCCTGCAGGGCGGCATCTCGAATTCGCGTGAGATGCCCGGCGTGGTCTCGCTCGGCCGCGTTTTCGTCGAGCCGCTCTGGGTGTTCTATAGGGACGACCGCCGCCTCGACATGCTGCATCAACTTGCCGGCCGGCGGATCGCGATCGGCCCGGAGGGCAGCGGCACCCGCCACCTGGCGGCCGCACTTCTCGCCGAGAACGCGATCGATGCTTCGCGGGCGACGCTGTCTTCCTTGTCGGGACCTGCCGCAGCCGAAGCGCTGCGTGCCGGTAATCTCGATGCGGTGTTCCTGGTCATGGCGCCGGAAGCGCCGCTCGTTCAGTCGCTGTTGAGGGACGGGACCGTGAAGCTGATGGGCTTTGCCCAGGCCGAGGCCTATTCCCGCCGTTTGCCCTACCTGCGCAGCGTCCTGCTTCCTCGCGGCAGCATCGATCTGGTGCGCAACATTCCCGAAACCGACGTGCGTCTCATCGCGCCGGTGGCCACCGTGGTGGCGCGCAGTACCCTGCATCCCGCCGTCGCCGGCCTGTTGATCGACGCCATGCGCGAGGTACACGGCCGGGGCGGCCTCTTCCACCAGTTCGGCGAGTACCCTCAGGCCGTAGACCCCGAGTTCGAACTCGGCTCCGACGTGGCTCGCTATTACGCCTCGGGTCCGACGTTCCTGAAGCGCTATCTGCCGTTCTGGCTGGCGACCTTCCTCGAGCGCATTCTCGTCCTCCTGATCCCGGCGGCCGGACTGATCGTCCCGCTCATGCGCATCCTGCCGATGATCTACACGTGGCGGGTCCGTCGGCGGCTCAACTACTGGTACCAGCGCCTGAAGACCCTCGAGGCCGAGCTCGCCGCCGATCACGATGGTTCGAACGTGTCGGCGCAACGCCGCGAGGTGGAGCAGATCGATGCCGCCGTCGGCAATCTCGCGGTGCCGGTCGGCTTCTCGGAGCAGTACTATACCCTCCGCAGCGCCATCGGCCTCGTGCGCCAGCGCGTCCTCACCCACGCCATGCGCGGCCATCCGCATCTGACATGACGCCAGGGTTGGTCCGCTGTCCGCCAGCGGCACTGGGCCCATGTCGTGCTCTCGTGCCGTGCCGCCCGTGTGGTTAACCGCTCTGCCATGCCCCGTCGCCACCCCCGCTCCAACCACTGGCAAGGACCCCGCGACCGGGCTAAGACAGACGACGCTGTCGACTGTGGGGCCTCCGAGGAAATCATGTTCAAGAAGATCCTGATCGCCAATCGCGGCGAGATCGCCTGCCGCGTCATCAAGACCGCCCGCAAGATGGGGATCAGGACCGTAGCCGTCTTTTCCGATGCCGATCGCGACGCGCTCCACGTCGAGATGGCCGACGAAGCCGTCCACATCGGCCCTGCTGCGGCCGCCGAAAGCTACCTCGTCATCGACAAGATCGTCGCCGCCTGCAAGGCGACGGGCGCCGAGGCGGTGCACCCGGGCTACGGCTTCCTCTCCGAGCGCGAAGCGTTCCCGGTCGCCCTCGCCAAGGCCGGCATCGTCTTCATCGGGCCGAACCCCGGCGCCATCGCGGCGATGGGCGACAAGATCGAATCGAAGAAGGCCGCCGCCAAGGCCAAGGTCTCGACCGTGCCCGGCCACCTCGGCGAGATCGGCGATCCGAAGGAAGCGGTCCGCATCGCCCGCGAGATTGGCTATCCCGTGATGATCAAGGCGTCGGCGGGCGGCGGCGGTAAGGGCATGCGTATCGCCTACGACGACAAGGAGTGCGAGGAAGGCTTCGGGCTGGCCCGCTCCGAGGCAAAGTCCTCCTTCGGCGACGACCGCGTCTTCGTCGAGAAGTTCATCGTCAACCCGCGCCACATCGAGATCCAGGTCCTCGGCGACAAGCACGGCAACGTGGTCTACCTCGGCGAGCGCGAATGCTCCATCCAGCGCCGCAACCAGAAGGTCATCGAGGAAGCGCCCTCGCCGCTCCTCGACGCCGCGACGCGGAAGGCCATGGGCGAGCAGGCCGTGGCCCTCGCCAAGGCCGTCAACTACGACAGCGCCGGCACCGTCGAGTTCGTCGCCGGTCAGGATCGCTCGTTCTTCTTCCTCGAGATGAACACCCGCCTTCAGGTCGAGCACCCGGTCACCGAACTCGTCACCGGCATCGATCTGGTCGAGCAGATGATCCGCGTCGCCGCCGGCGAGAAGCTGGCGTTCCGGCAGGCCGACATCAAGCTGAACGGCTGGGCAGTCGAGAGCCGCATCTACGCCGAGGATCCTTACCGCAATTTCCTTCCGTCGATCGGCCGTCTCGTCCGCTATCGCCCGCCCCGCGAAGGCTCGTCCGGCGGCCTCACCGTGCGCAACGACACCGGTGTGACCGAGGGCGGCGAGATCTCGATGTTCTACGATCCCATGATCGCCAAGCTCGTCACCCACGCGCCGACGCGTGAAGCGGCGATCGAGCTTCAGGCCGAGGCCCTCGACGCCTTCCACATCGACGGCATCCAGCACAACATTCCGTTCCTCACGGCCCTGATGCAGCATCCGCGCTGGCAGTCCGGCAACATCTCGACCGGCTTCATCAAGGAAGAATACCCGAACGGTTTCGCCCCGCGCCAGGCGGCCGGCGAGCAGCTCCGTACGATGGCCATGGTCGCCGCTGCGATCGATCACCTCGACAATGAGCGCCGCCGCCGGATCAGCGGCCAGATTTCCGGCACGCCGGTCCGCTTCGCCGCGAGCCGCGTCGTGCGTCTCGCCGGAGAGGAAGTCCGCCTGACGATCGAAGGTGGCGGCGCCCAGCCGTTCGTCATCACGCTCCCCGGCGACGGTGCCGGCCGCGACCAGAAGACGGAAGTCGTCTCTGCCTGGTGGCCGGGCGATCCGGTGTGGACGGGCCGCGTCGGCGATCGCGACATCTCGGTCCAGGTCCGCCGCATTCTCAACGGCGTCAATCTGGCATGGCGCGGCATTTCGATCGACGCCCACGTCTACACCGAGCGCGAGGCGGCTCTCGTCGCGCTGATGCCCGAGAAGGTGGCGGCCGACACCTCGAAGCTTCTGCTCTGCCCGATGCCGGGCCTCGTCAAGGCCATCAACGTCGCCGTCGGGCAGGACGTGAAGGCCGGCGACGCGCTCTGCACTGTCGAGGCCATGAAGATGGAGAACATCCTGCGGGCCGAGCGTGACGCCGTCGTCAAGACCGTCAACGCCAAACCGGGCGACAGCCTCGCCGTCGACGCGGTGATCATGGAGTTCGCATGATCCCTGTGCCGTCGTATGCTGCGACGGGCATCGCCGATGTCCGGCGACGCACCATGGGCCGACACGCATGATCGCCCTGTTCTTCGAGGTCACGCCACGGGCGGGCCAGGAGGCCGCCTACCTTGACATAGCCACCTCGCTCAAGCCCTTGCTCGAGCGAAACGGCGGACTCTTGTTTCTCGATCGCTACAAGAGCGAAAGCCGCTCGGCCACTTTGCTGTCCCACCAGATATGGGCCGACGAGGCGGCGCTGGTGCGCTGGCGCGCCAACAAATGCCACTACGCCGCCCAGACCTCCGGCCGCGAGAGCGTGTTCGTCGACTACCGCCTGCGCGTCGGCCCCGTCATCGCCGAAGGCGGCGAGGGCGGCGGCATCGTCCCGCAGATGGAAGGCATCGCCTACAACGATCCCCTGCTTCAGCCGGAGCGCTTCACGATCGTCGTGCGCAGCCATGGCGCGCCGTGCGTTCCAGCCGATGGGGGCGAACTCTTCGAGAGCGTCTACCGCGCCCGCGAATACGCCTGGATCGGCCCGGCCGAAAGCCGCCCGGACGGCTACGAGATCCTGCGCCGTGCTGCCGCGAGCCCCAATGTGAGCGCCGCGCAACTCTGCCTCGTCTCGCGCGACTACGGCCTCTACGACCGCCGCGAGGCACCTCAGTATTTCCCGGACGCTAGGTCCTTCTGATCCCTCATGGCCGCGCCCGCGGCCGACACACCCTGGAGACGTCGCATGCGCAGCTTTCATTTCCCCGGCCGGTCGCCCGTCATCGGCACCCGCGCCATGTGCGCGACGTCTCACCCGCTGGCGAGCCTCGCCGCCATCGAGATGCTGCGGAAGGGCGGCAACGCCATCGACGCCGCGATCTCGGCGACGGCCGTCATGTGCGTCGTCGAGCCGGCCATGACCGGAATCGGCGGCGACTGCTTCGCCATCATCGCCAAGCCCGGCCAGAAGCCGATCGCGTTCAACGCTTCCGGCAAGGCCCCGAAGGCCGCGACCGCCGACTGGTACGCCAAGGCCGGCATCAAGGCGATCGAGACCCAGTCGCCCCACGCCGTCACCGTCCCCGGCGCCATCGACGGCTGGGCGACGCTCTTGCGCGATCACGGCACGAAGTCGTTCGCGGATGTGCTGGCGCCAGCGATTGAGCACGCCGAGCGGGGCTGGGCCGTGCAGGACCGCATCGCCTTCGACTGGGCGACGCTCGAAACCAAGATCCGCGCCAACGAAGGCGCGTCGATGCATCTCCTCAAGGACGGCCGCATCCCGAAGGCGGGCGACATCATGCGCTCGCCGGCCCTCGCGCGCACGTTGCGCATCATCGCCGACAAGGGCCGTGACGGCTTCTATACCGGCGAGGTCGCCGAAGACATCGTCGCCGAGATGCGCGCGCTGGGCGGCCTGCACACGCTCGAGGATTTCGCGGCGCAGTCCGCGGCCTACGTCGAGCCGATCTCGGTCGCCTACAAGGGCATCGAACTGCTCGAACTGCCCCCGAACAACCAGGGCGTCGTCGCCCTCGTCATGCTGAAAATGCTGGAGCGCTTCGGCAAGCTCGGCGACGGTCCCGTCTCCGTCGAGCGCTATCACGTGATGATGGAGGCCGTGCGGCTCGCCTACGCCATGCGCGACACCTTCCTCGCCGATCCGCTGATGGCCGACGTGCCGGTTGCCCACATGCTCTCTGACGCCTTCGCCGACGAACTCGTCTCGCGCATCGATAGGAAGCGCCGCAAGCCCGATCTCGGCCCCATCCCGCGCCCCGGCGGCAGCGATACAATCTACATGACGGTCGTCGACGAGAGCGGCATGGCCGTCTCGTTCATCAACTCGATCTACTCGGGCTTCGGCTCGGGCCTCGTCACGAAGAAGACCGGCATCGTCCTCCAGAACCGCGGCCAGGGCTTCGTCCTCGACCCGAAGCACCCGAACTGCATCGCGCCGGGCAAGCGCCCTATGCACACGCTCGTCCCCGCTCTCGCCATGCGCGACGGCCAGCCGTGGGCCTCGTTCGGCGTCATGGGCGGCAACCTGCAGCCGGCCGGCCACGCCTACGTCATGCAGAACATGCTCGAGTACGGCCTCGACCCGCAGGAGGCGATCGACAGCCCGCGCGTGTTCTTCGAGAACGGCGTCTGTTGGGCCGAGGAATCGGTGCCGAAGGCGGTCTACGACGGTCTGGCGGCGCTGGGCCATCCGATGCAGGTCCGCCACGATCCCTGGGGGGGCGGCCAGATGGTCGTCATGGACCGGGCACGCGGCATTCTCATCGGCGCGTCGGACCCCCGCAAGGACGGTATGGCCCTCGGCTACTGAGGACGCCCCGCCATGGCCGATCCTGGGCCCCCATCCGTACCGCGACGCACGGTGCGCCTGCGCATCGAAGGCCGCGTGCAGGGCGTGGG
>JBGSJD010000609.1:0-7677 GCA_041742195.1 Hyphomicrobiaceae bacterium | reverse complement strand
CCACCATGGAGCCCGGCGCCAGCAGCAGCGAGATCTGCGAGCCGACGCGCGTCAGCGCGGTCCACGCGAGGGAAAAGAAGAAGCCGAACAGCGGCAGCATCACGAGCGACGGCCCGCCCCGCGCACCGGCATAGAGCAGCGAGACCAGCATGACGAACACGCCGATGGCGATGGGCAGCCCCGGCCGATCCGCATGCCACGCGCCCATGGGCCAATTGTTGTAGAACGCGAACCACCGGTAGGTGGCGAGCGACAGGCCCCACGCGAACGCAGCGGTGGCCAGCCAGAACATGGCATCGACGGGCATCGCACACTCCGTATTGGCGGCGCGTCGGCGCCGAACTCAGGTCCCCGCTCTCCCTTATGATTCGTTCTGGGGAAAAGTGCCAGCCCCGCGATGCGTCGCACCGCCCCCAGCCACCATCAGGCTTTACGGACGAACTCGGATTTCAGTTGCATCGACCCGATGCCGTCGATCCGGCAGTCGATGTTGTGCCCGCCGCTTCCGTCCACGAGCCGGATGCCCCGGACCTTGGTCCCGACCTTCACGACCGACGATGAGCCCTTAACCTTCAGGTCCTTGATCACGGTCACCGTGTCGCCGTCCGCGAGCGCCGTGCCGTTCGCATCCCGCACGATGGCTGCGCCGTCGTTAGCCGCCTCTACGGCCTCGGCCGCGGCGCTCCACTCGTGGGCGCACTCCGGGCACACGAGCAACCCACCGTCCTCGTAGGTATACGTCGACGAGCACTTGGGGCACGGAGGCAACGCGGCCATGGATACTCCCATACTTTGCTTGTCGACGATTCCCATGCACATCCGAGGCGCATGGGGCGACCACCCTTAAAGCGGGCGTGCCCTCGACGCCGTCGCGTTCTTCTTCTCCGCCCGAACACCTTCCGTGAAACGAACAGTGATCGCAGCCAGCGCGGCCTTCTTCGACGACGCACGTTGACCGCCGCCGGCATACCGGCGTGCGATCTCCTGCACGTCGCCAGCCGTCAGGTCGCGCGAGTTGGACATTTCGCGAAGCGTTGCATCGAACGCCACACGATCAGTTCCACTGCTGAGAAGCGCGTCCAGATAACGGAGCACTTTTGCCTCGTCTACGGGAAGTCGCCTTGCCATATCGTCAGCCCCTTCGCGCGATCGAAGGCGGTCGATCAGTGAGAACATGGTTCAGCTCCGCAGTCGGCGGCAACGCGGAGACCAGATGCCTGATGTTGTTGTAGAAAACTAGCAGGTTACCCGTTCAAAAGTAACCCCTAGGATCGCTCATAGCCTGATTCTGAAACACATGTCCTCGAAAAGCGGGTCGAAGATTTCGCGCACATTCCGCCGCTTCGCGCCATCGGACTGCAGATAGGCGATGCTCTCGCCGGCAGCGTGAGATATCGCCGTACGATGTGGGACAGTCCGCGGTAGCATGTAATCCTCGTCTTTGGACCAGATGGCGCCCGCGTCTCTCGCCCTGTTGAATTGCGCTTCCTCAGGTCCGGATCGGAGATCAGCTTTCGTTAGCGTCCCGATGATTCCGCCGAGTTCGATACCAAGATTTAGATCCTCCTTGATCCCTTTGACATTGCTCAGGAACTGCGGCACCGTCTCGACAGCGATTTTGTCTAAATTTGTCGGCACAAAGAAGTAGTGGCTTGCGACGAGTGCATTGATCGCACCCATTGTGAGGCGGGGCGGCATGTCGAAGATGATGACGTCGAACTCCTGCCGCACTTCTGGCCGCAAGAGCGCTTGGGCAAGCCGGTATCGTACATCGACGAACCCGTCTTTGTTCAGCAGCCAAGCCAACAGCAACTGGTTCTCAAGTCTGGCATACTCATACCCAGCCGGGACCAGCCAGCCCCGGCTCATCCGGTTCTCGATTTCTTCGCGCTCGGGGACGAGATGGAGCTTGGATTGCAGAACCTGCGGGAGGCCGGCGTCCTCGGTGAACAGTGCGTTTACCCGTGACTCTGTCTCGTCCCTCCCCAGAGCCAGCAACAGAAGCTGCGACAATGATCCCTGATAGTCGAGATCGACAAGCAGCACGTTCTTGCAACGCGTTTCACTGAGGTACGCACCGAAGTTCGCAGCCAGCGTCGTTTTGCCAACCCCGCCCTTGAGATTACCGATCGTGATCAGCTTGGCGCCGGGCTCCAGATACCACGTCCGATAAAGAGGAAACGGCTTGGCCGGCCGCAGCTTCCAAAGCTGGTCCGCTCCGGTCGTGATGCCCTCAAGTTCCTGCAGCAGCTTCTTGGCTTCTGCGGCTGATTTGTCGGCTTCCTGCCGAGAGGTTTGCGCAGCCTCCTGAGCGGCTCGTGCCTTCTCTCTAAGCTCTCCCTGCCTTTGGTGTTGCAGGTTCAGTTCATGCTTATCGATGCGCGTCCAGATGAAGCCAATGACTGCAAAGAATGGACCTATGATGTAACCAACGAGCCGGAACGCCGCCTCGTGATCGCTCATGAACGCTCTGAATATGGGCCAGAATGCCCAGACCCACAAAGCCAATGGCACCAACACTGCAATAACTAGCGCCGTAAGAAATCGTCTCGCCTTCGGCCGTCCCATACGCAACACCCCGTCCACCGCCCATGCTCCCAGAATAGGCGAGCACGGATGATCGATGTGATGCGTAGCTGCAACAGCTAGCGAAATTTACCTGTCGATCTCGCCGAACACGATGTCGAGCGAGCCGAGCACGGCCGAGACGTCGGCCAGCATGTGGCCCTTGCACATGAAGTCCATGGCCTGCAGGTGCGCATAGCCCGGCGCGCGGATCTTGCAGCGGTAGGGCTTGTTGGAGCCATCGGCGACGAGATAGACGCCGAACTCGCCCTTCGGCGCCTCGACGCAGGCATAGACCTCGCCCTCGGGCACATGGAAGCCCTCGGTGTAGAGTTTGAAATGATGGATCAGCGCTTCCATCGAGCGCTTCATCTCGGCCCGCTTCGGCGGCACGACCTTCGAGTTCGGTGCCGAAACCGGACCCTGCCCGTCGGCCGCCATGAGCCGCTCGCAGCACTGCTTCATGATGCGGACCGACTGGCGCATCTCGACCATGCGGATGCAGTAGCGGTCGTAGCAATCGCCGTTCTTGCCGATCGGGATGTCGAACTCGAGTTCCCCGTAGCATTCGTAGGGCTGCGACTTGCGCAAGTCCCACGCCGCACCCGAGCCGCGCACCATGACGCCCGAGAAGCCCCACCTGAGGCACTCGTCGAGCGACACGACGCCGATATCGACGTTGCGCTGCTTGAAGATTCGGTTCCCCGTGAGCAGCCCCTCGATGTCGTCGCACACCTTCAGGAACGGGTCACACCAGTTGTAGATGTCCTCGACCAGCTTTGCCGGCAGATCCTGATGCACGCCACCGATGCGGAAATACTTGGCGTGCATCCGGCTCCCCGAGGCGCGCTCGTAGAAGACCATCAGCTTCTCGCGCTCCTCGAAGCCCCACAGCGGCGGCGTCAACGCGCCGACGACGAGCGCCTGCGTCGTCACGTTGAGGAGATGCGAGAGAATGCGCCCGATCTCGGAATAGAGGACGCGAATGAGCTGGCCGCGCCTCGGGATCTCGACCCCGAGCAGCTTCTCGGCCACCATGCAGAAGGCGTGCTCCTGATTCATCGGCGCCACGTAGTCGAGGCGGTCGAAGTAGCCGATGGCCTGCAGGTAGCTCTTGTGCTCGATGAGCTTCTCGGTGCCCCGGTGCAGGAGCCCGATATGCGGATCGACCCGCTCCACAACCTCGCCGTCGAGTTCCAGCACGAGGCGCAGCACGCCGTGCGCGGCCGGATGCTGGGGGCCGAAGTTGATGGTGAACGGTCTGATATCGGTCTCGGCCATGGGTCTCGTCTCGTCGCAACGGCACTAGGTCGGCAGGCATTGAGTAGTCAGCTGGCGAGGATTTGCCAACCCGCTATCGCGCTTCCAGTGCCGCACCTGGGCCGGCTGCCACCCCGGGTGCAGACCGCCAATGGCGCCTCGGCGTCAGCTCCGCGCCGGCCGCACCTTGCCCGCCTTGGCCGCCACGCCGGCCTTGAAGCGGTCCCAGGGCACGATGGCGCGCGTGTGCGTGCCCTCACCGATCTTGTCGAGGCCATCGTTCGCCACCACCCGGAACGTGATCTTGCGCCCCTCGACCTTCTCGATGGTCGCCGTCACGGTCACCGTCTGGCCGGGCACCGTCGCCGCGAGGTGCGTGACGTTGATCGCGATCCCGAGCGAGCCTTCGCCGGCATCGAGATGCGGCCGGAGCAACTTGGTGCACGCCCCTTCCATCATCACGACCATGTAGGCGGTCGCCAACACCTCCGGGATGTCGTCGAAGGTCGAGCGGTCCATGGCGAGATGCGGCACCGTGTTCTCGGGCGTCACGCCATAGCTGTGCGTGTCGGTAAGCCCTTCGGCCAGCGTCGATTTCATGGGGCGCTACTGCTCATCGCATGTACCTCAGCGCGGCCCCGGGTACCCCGGCCTTGATCCAGACAAGGACCAGCCCCGACAGGCAGGCGAGCCAAACGAGCCGCCGCGCCATGGGCGACAGTGTGCGCGGAGCGACCTCCCGGCCGATCATTGCCATCACGACCAACGGCGGCAGCGCGGCCGTCACGGCCCAGATGGTAAGCCCACGCACCCCACCGAGTTGTGCGTTCACCAGCGCCTCGATGATCCAGCCCATCGGTGCGCATCACGCCTTTGGTGGCTGAGCCTTCTCGTCGCCCGGGAGCACGTAGTCCACGCCCTCCCATGGACTCTCGAAGTCGAACTGCCGGAACTCCTGCGTCAGCCGCACGGGTTCGTAAACGACGCGCTTCTGCTCGTCGTCGTAACGGACTTCCTTGAAGCCCGTCAGCGGGAAGTCCTTGCGCAGCGGATAGCCGTCGAAGCCGTAGTCCGTCAGGATGCGCCGGAGATCGGGATGGTCCGAGAACAGGATGCCGAACATGTCGTAGGCTTCCCGCTCCAGCCAGTTGGCGGTCGGAAACACACGAATGACGCTCGGCACCGGCTCCGTCTCGTTCGTCGAGAGCTTGACGCGGAGCCGCAGATTCTTGCGCATCGACAACAGGTGATAGACGACCTCGAACCGCTCCTCCCGCGCCGGCCAGTCGACGCCGGCGATATCGAGCAGCACCTCGAATTGCAGGTCCGCGGCATCCCTTAGTCGCGTCAGCACATCCACGATCCGGCCACGCTGGACGGTCAGCGTCACTTCTCCGGTCGCGATCTTCGCCTCGACGAGCGCATCACCGACGGCGGCTTGCGCCAACGTGGACAGTGCTTCCAGATCTACAGCCATCGGTCTCGCTCGATCGTCGTGGAGAAATTTGCCGTCTGTCGTTCGCCCGCGGGCTGAAACCCGCACCACGACGTCGCTCGGAACGGGAATCTAGCGCTCGATCGTCCCGGTCCGGCGGATCTTCTTCTGCAGGAGCAGGATGCCATAGACGAGCGCCTCGGCGGTCGGCGGGCAGCCCGGCACGTAGATGTCGACCGGCACGATCCGGTCGCACCCCCGCACCACGGCGTAGCTATAGTGATAATAGCCGCCGCCGTTCGCACACGAGCCCATCGAGATCACGTAACGAGGCTCCGGCATCTGGTCGTAGACCTTGCGCAGCGCCGGCGCCATCTTGTTGGTCAGCGTGCCCGCCACGAGCATCACGTCCGACTGGCGCGGCGACGCGCGCGGCGCGAAACCGAACCTCTCCACATCGTAGCGCGGCATCGACGCCTGCATCATCTCGACGGCGCAGCACGCGAGGCCGAACGTCATCCACATCAGCGAGCCCGTGCGCGCCCAGTTGATGAGGTCGTCGGTGGTCGTGACGAGGAAGCCCTTGTCCGCGAGCGCGTTGTTGATCTCGGTGAAGCCCCGGTCGCCCGGCACAACGAGCCCCGAGCCAGTCCCCTCGCCGGGGCGGTCGAAGACCGGGGCATTCGGCACGATCAATCCCATTCGAGGGCTCCCCTGCGCCACACGTAGATGTAGCCGAGCGTCAACTCGGCAATGAACACCATCATCGCCCAGAAGCCGGCTTCCCCGGCTGACGAGAACGCCACCGCCCACGGGAACATGAACGCCGCTTCGATGTCGAAGATGATGAACAGGATCGCCGTCAGATAGAACCGGATGTCAAACTTCATGCGCGCATCGTCGAACGCGTTGAAGCCGCACTCGTAAGCCGACACTTTCTCGGGATCCGGGTTGCGATAGGCGATCAGGAACGGCGCCAACATCAAGGCGCCACCGATGAACAGCGCCACTCCGATGAACACGGCGATGGGCAGGTAGTCGGTCAGGAGAAGGTTCATGCGCGATCCGAAGCTTGCCGTATCGCCCCCGACCATGATCCAGGTGGAGCCGTGACGGTCGACGCCGACGAAAGGCTGTCGGTCATGAGTTAGCCCACCGCACTGCGGGATGCAACCGATGCCGGAGCCCTCGGACAGCCAAGTGTGCGGCCAAGCATCGCGCCGATCGGCGTGGTGGCGGAGGCCGGGTCGCCCGGCCGGCCGCCATTCAGGGTGACGGCTTCACCAACCGGGTGACGACATCGAGCCCATGCCCGAACATCGAGCCGATGAGCGCCGCCGCGATCCATCCCCAGTCGGCCCCGGTCAAGGCCGCCTTGAGCGCCAGCACCAGAAAGCCGCCGCCGGCGAGATTGCCGAGGAGCGACAGAAGCCGTCCCGCCCCATCGCCCCGCCAGAGCCATCCGAGCAGCAGCCCCTCGAGCGCCATCACGACCAGGATGACGTCCGCGATCCGGCCGGAGACGATCAGATCGCGCACGTCACGCCTCCTCCGCTGCATCGGCGGCGAGATTGGGATTGAGCCGGACGATGGCCAGATTGAGCACCGATGCGAACGTTACCCAGACCAGATAGGGCGCGAGAAACAGCACCGCTTGCCCCGAGATCGGCAGCGCGACGAGCATCATCGACGCCACCGAGAGCCAGAGCACGCCCACTTCGGCAAGCGCCCAGTCCGGACGCCGCATCTTGAAGAAGAGGATACTCCACAACACGTTCAAAACACCGTTCAGCACGAAGGCCGCCACGATGAGCCCCTGCTCCGCCGAGGACCGGGCCCCGATCCAGCAATCGGCTGTCGCCAGCGCCGTCAGAATGAAGATGGTGGTCCAGGCCGGCCCGAACAGCCAGTCAGGCGGCTGGAACCACGGCTTG
Source organism: Hyphomicrobiaceae bacterium (assembly GCA_041742195.1). Classification (GTDB taxonomy): domain Bacteria; phylum Pseudomonadota; class Alphaproteobacteria; order Rhizobiales; family Hyphomicrobiaceae. The sequence goes on along the minus strand of JBGSJD010000609.1, from coordinate 483 downwards.
CGAAGCTGCCGGTACCAGGGGCCGATTTCGGTGACGAGCCCCCCTAGCAAGGCGACGATTGACCACCGGAAGGCCGCAATCGCGAGTGGCCATCCCCACAGCTCACCGAGTTCGATCATGCCCGAACGAGGCCGAGGAGATGCGCCATGTCTTTGAAGAAGATGCGAACGTGCGCCATGGGTTTGGACCTGACCAGTCTCTTGTTCATGTAGGAGTCGAACGTGAGGGACTGGACGTCCTTGTCCCGGCAGATGCTGACGAACCGCTCACGCCGCTTGTCACTGCTATACCAGAAGTACTGCATGATACCCAACACCCAGAAGACGCGCCCATGGAGGCGCATGAAGGCTTTGCGAGCCCCCGCCAGCGCTCTCGCGTCCCCGGTCTGCAGAAACGCCCCAGCAGCGTCGGCGGCGAGCCGGCCGCCCAGCATGGCGTAGTAGATGCCCTCTCCCGAGGCTGGCGCCACCACCCCGGCTGCGT
>JBGSJD010000608.1:0-3200 GCA_041742195.1 Hyphomicrobiaceae bacterium | reverse complement strand
GACGGAGGTGATGACCACGTGGCCGAGCCCCAGCTTGGCGACGGCATCGGCCACCGCCTGCGGCTCATGCGTGTCGAGCGGCTTCGGCAGGCCGGTCGCGACATTGCAGAACGCACAGGCGCGAGTGCAGACGTCACCCATGATCATCATGGTGGCGTGGCGCTTGGTCCAGCACTCGCCGATGTTCGGGCAGCCAGCCTCTTCGCAGACCGTGGTCAGGCCATGCTCGCGGACGATGCGCCGCGTTTCGGCGTAACCGGCGCTGGTCGGGGCCTTGACCCTGATCCAGTCGGGCTTGCGCTGAACGGCGGTGTCGGGACGGGCTGCCTTCTCGGGATGGCGCGCCCGGGTGTCGATGACGTTGACCATCCGCGATTTCTAGCCCAGTCCAAGGCCGCCGCCAATGCCCGCGGTGAGCTGCCGCTCAGCCCGCGATGATTCGCGCGACGATGATCACGGCAATGGCGCCGATGGCGCCCTGGGCCACGGCGTTCAGCATCGGATGGCCGAGGTTCACGCGGATCTTGGCGGCATCCAGCATCCAGCCGCCGACCACGCCGCCGATGATGCCGGCCACGATGAAGCCCAGAATGCCCCAGCGACCGCCCCCCACAACGAAGCTCGCGAGCCAGCCGGAGATCGCACCGATGACGAGCATAATCAGCAGATCGCGCTTTTCCATGGTCGTCCTCGCAGGGTCTATCGTCCCGATGGAGGGTGACTAGCACTCCCCCGGCTGCATCTCCACCGTGACCGACCGGGGCGTGGCGCGTGGCTGTGGATGACGGACGGGCTCAGTCGAGCACCTTGGGCCAGTTCGCCTCGCCACGCCGGATGAGGTTCTCCTGGTCACGCACCCAGGTGGTCTGCACCGGCTGATTGAGGTTCAGGTAGAGCTTGCCGTTCGTCACCGTGAAGTGGCGCGGGTCGCCGGGGGCCGTCGAGCCGTAAGCCACGGCGAAGGCGCAATAGCCGCCGAACTGGGGCGCGTAGCGGACGGGGTTCTGGACGAAGAGATCGCGATTGGCCGCGGTCGCGAACCGCCATTCGGCGCCCTTCCAGGCCACACGATAGGTCGGAGTACCGGGCAGCGCCTTCCCCTCCGTGTGATAGGCGACCGTGTCAAAGCCGCCGATGGCGAGGTCGGTGCCGTGGGTCTCCCTCCCGGACTGGTGGATCTCCGGGCGCTGGGCGCGCGCGGGGTCGGCAATCGTGCCAAAGGCCGTGGCCAGAAGGGCGATGGCCAGGAGATGGACAGTGAGACGGCTCATTGCGTTCGTCCTCGTGGGGCCGGATCGCGATCGACTTGGGTGCACGCCAGACCGCGCTCAAGGCCACTCACGAGCTTCCTACCGTGATGCCACGACGAACCACAACTCCGTGATCGCCGCATGCCCGCATCCGCCCCCCGAAACCCACCGATCAGTCGCGTGTCCGGGCCTGCATGCCCTGTGCCCCCCGGGCGATTGCCGCAATGCCGGTGCGCGACACCTCGATCAGACCGAGCTCCTTCATGATCGCGACGAATTGGTCGATCTTGGCAGTGCGACCGGTCAGTTCGAACACGAAGTGCTCGATCGAGGCGTCGATCACGCTGGCGCGGAAGATCTCGGCGAGGCGCAGGGCCTCGATCCGCTTCTCCCCCTTGCCGGCGACCTTGATCAGGGCCAGTTCGCGCTCCAGGGGCTCGCCCTCGACGGTCAGGTCCATGACTCGGTGGACCGGCACCATCCGCTCGAGCTGGTTCTTGATCTGCTCGAGAACCATCGGTGTGCCCTTGGTCACGATCGTGAAGCGCGAGAGATGCTTCTCGTGCTCGGTCTCGGAGACCGTGAGGCTTTCGATGTTGTAGCCGCGACCGGAGAAGAGCCCCGCGATGCGCGATAGGACTCCCGGCTCGTTGTCCACCAGGATCGAGAGCGTATGCCGGACCAGATCCTCGCGCTTCTCCTCGATGAAGTACGCCGAGCCGGTACCTTTCTGTGACATGGTCTGTCCTTGCCTGCGTTGCGCCCCACTGGGGCTCAGATGACGATCGTCGGGGTGTGGAAGGTCTCGGCCGCCTGCCAGCCGGTCTCGTAGTGCGTCAGGCCCCAGGGCTCGGCCAGTGCCGCGTCGCGCCACGTCCGGAATGCTGGGAGTGCCAGCACGGCATCGACGTAGGCCCGGGTCTGGGGTGCGAGGCGGATCTGGTAGGTATCGAGGCGGGTGACGAGGGGCGCGTACATGGCGTCGGCCGCGGTGAAGGCGCCATAGAGGAAGTCGCCGCCGGAGCCGAAGCGCCGGCGGGCATCCGAGACGAGGCCTTCGAAGCGACGCACGTTGTCCTCCACGTCCGACCCGAGATCACGGGGATGGAAGCGCTTGCCGAGGTTCATGGGACAGGCCGCGCGCAAGGCCTGGAAGCCGGCGTGCATCTCTGAAGCCGTAGCACGGGCGTGGGCCCTCACGACCCGGTCCCCGGGCCACACGGCGTGCTGCGGATAGGCCTCGGCCAGATATTCGAGGATCGCGAGGCTCTCCCAGATCCGGACGTCGCCGTCGACGAGGCATGGGACTTTGCCGGTCGGCGAGATGTCGAGCATGCGGGCCCGACTGTCCGGGAGGTACATGGGGAGGACGGTCTCGGTGAATGGCATCGAGAACGTCGTCATGAGGAGCCACGGGCGCAGGGACCAGGACGAGTAGAGCTTGTTGGCGATGTAGAGGTGCATGTCGGTCTCGTTCGAGGGGTTCGTGGAGGGGTCCGTCAGAATGCGGATGGTCCTTGTTTAACCGAAACAAAACCCTCGCCAATTGCAGTCGGATGGTGTGTTGGCGGGAGTGTGCGTACCATGAAGAGATCGCGGCACGTTGCGTTGCTTGGCATCGGCGTCAGCGCCCTGATGCTTTCGGCCTGCGAAGACCCCAACGCGGTCGTTCCGCTCAAGGCCTACGACAGCGTCGACAGCTGCCTGGCCGACGGCAATGACCGGGCCACGTGCGGCGCGGCGCTAGCCGAGGCGGAGAACGCCTACGACAACGCCTACCCCAAGTATGCCGCGAAGGGCGACTGCGAGGCCAATGCCGGGGCCGACAAGTGCGAGCTCGATTATCCGAACAGCCGCGAGGGGAGCTGGCGGCCGTTGATGACCGGTTTCCTGCTGGGCATGGCCGCCTCCTCGCGCACGCCCGCGCAGCCACTCGTGGCGAATGCGGCG
>JBGSJD010000607.1:0-1924 GCA_041742195.1 Hyphomicrobiaceae bacterium | reverse complement strand
CCGCATCTGCTGGCGCTCTTCGGCGGTGCCGACTGGCGCCTGACGGTTGCCATATCGTCCGTCGCCGCCATCGCGGCAGGCTTCGTCGGGCTCGCCGTGCAGCTCGGTCCCCATCACGCCGGCTCCGCGACGTTCGACCCTAAGAGCATCTGGGTCGCCTGGACCAACCGCCGCGTCCGCCTCGCCTACGCCGGCTATCTCGGCCACATGTGGGAACTCTATGCCATGTGGGCCTGGATCGGCGTCGCCTCGGCCGCCTCGTACGCCGCCACCATGCCCGCCGACCAAGCGATCACCCTCGCCAAGCTGACGGCGTTTCTCGCCATCGGCCTCGGCGCGGCCACGAGTGTCGTGGCGGGTCTCGTCGGCGACCGCATCGGCAAAGCAACCACGGCTGCCATCGCCATGGCCGTCAGCGGGGCTTCGGCGCTGCTCGTCGCCACCACGTTCGCCGGTCCGGCCTGGGTGACGTTCGCCCTGATCATGCTCTGGGGCGCGAGCGTGGTACCGGACTCGGCCCAGTTCTCGGCCCTCGTCGCCGACGCCGCACCGCCCGAGGTGGCCGGCAGCCTGCTGACGTTCCAGACCGCGCTCGGCTTCGCCTTGACCATCGTGACCGTGCAGATCGTGCCTGTCGCGGCGGCGGCTGTGGGCTGGCCGCTGGTTCTGGCGAGCCTCGCCGTCGGCCCCGCCCTGGGCATCGTGGCCATGCTGCGCCTCAACGCGCTTCAGAAGGCCTGAGGCCCCTTGGCTCCGTGCGCGTTCCCCGCCTAGGATACGCGGTACGCCCTGCCGACGAGGATCGACCCATGACCCAGCGCACCAATCAGCGGATCGCCTACTACAACGGCAACTATGTGCCGGAAGGCGAGGTGCGCATCCCCTACCGCGACCGCAGTTTCCTCTACGGCGACGGCTGCTTCGACATGACCCGCACCTTCGCCGGCAAGCCCTTCCGCGTGAAGGAGCACATCGACCGCTTCTATCGCTCCCTCGCTTACCTTCAGATCGACATCGGCCTGACGCCGGCCCAGCTGACGGACATCACGCACGAGGTCGTGGCCCGCAACGCCCATCTCCTCGGCGAGGGCGAGGACTGGTGGGTCGGCCAGCGCGTGTCGCGCGGCATCAAGAGCGTGGGCGAAGGCATGGACCCGTGGGAGGACATGGGGCCGACCGTCGTCGTCGACTGCATGCCGCTGCCGTTCAAGGCCCGCGCGCCCCATTACCGCGACGGCATCCGCGTCGTCGTCCCGTCCGTGCGCCGCACGCCACCGGGCTCACTCTCCCCACGCGTCAAGACGCACAACTACCTCAACATGATCATGGGAGACCTCGAGGCCCGTGACCGCGATCCGGAGAGCTGGGCCGTCCTGCTCGACGAGAACGGCAACCTCTGCGAGGGCATCGGCTCCAACATCTTCATCGTCAAGGACGGGCGCATCTCGACGCCGCAGGGCCGCTACGTGCTCGAAGGCATCTCGCGCCAGACCGTGATCGAGCTGGCCCGCCAGGAGGGCTTCGAACTCGTCGAGCGCGACATCGATCTCTACGACGCCTACACCGCCGACGAAGTCTTCCTGACGTCGACGAGCCTCTGCCTCTGTCCGGTCTCGAAGATCAACCACGCGACGATCGGCGGCGGCAAGGTTCCGGGCCCCGTCGCGAGCCGCCTGCTCAAGGCCTATTCCGATTACGTCGGCCTCGACATCGCAGCCCAGTACCTGAAGCGCTTGGATTGATCCGGTCGCGCAGCGTCGGGCTGGCGATCTGCCCGCGAATCGCATGATGCCTGTGACGCTGGAGAGCGAGACGGGACCCACATCATGTCGAGCGATGACCGAGACGATGCCAGCCTGTCTCGACCCGACCGGCGCCGCGCACTCGGTTGGGGCGGCGCGGCCGTCGCGCTGTCGCTCGGGGC
>JBGSJD010000606.1:0-4520 GCA_041742195.1 Hyphomicrobiaceae bacterium | reverse complement strand
GCGCTTCGGTTGCCCACCAGCAACCGCGCCGCCACATCCGGCGCGGTGGCACGAGACTGACCGAGAAGAACAAGAAACGATCTGGAGATATTCGATGAAACCTTTTCACTCGCTGACGGTCGTGGTTCGCGACGATGAGCGCGCCTTCCTGACACGCGATGGCCGGATCGAGCGTCTGCTCGGGCCGGGCCGCTTCACGGCCTACGATCCTTTCGGCCGACTGAAGGCCGAGGTGGTCAAGGTCGTGCGCGCCGAGGTGCCGGTGGAGAAGGCTCTCCTGATCGAGAAGACACGGCCCGATATCGCGGCCGAGCATTTCACGATCCTGCAGACCGGCGCCACCGAGGTGGCCATCGTGTCACTCGACGGCGAGCCGAAGCATCTCGCGGCGCCGATGACCACGCGGGCGTTCTGGAAGTCGCTGACGCTGGTCGAGGTGGAGCGGATCGAGACGGCCACGAACCTGCGTGTCGAGAAGCGGCATCTGGACCGGCTCGACCTCGCGCGTTCGACGCTGATCGTCCACGGCACGGTCGAGGCGCACGAGGCGGGTCTGCTGTTCGTCGACGGCGTGCTGAAGGAGCGGCTCAATCCCGGCCGCTATGCATTCTGGAACGTCGGCCGGCAGGTCCGGCTCGCGAAAGTCGATCTGCGCCCGCAGCCGCTCGAGGTGACGGCGCAGGAGATCCTGACGAAGGATCGCGTCGGCATTCGCGTCACGCTCACCGCCTTCTATCGGATCGGCAATCCGGAGAAGGCCGCGATCGCTTCGGCGGACGTGGCGAACACGCTCTACCGGCTCGTGCAGTTCGCGATCCGGGAGGCCGTGGCGACGCGGACGCTCGACGACATCCTGGCGGCGCGGGACACCATCGATCACGAGGTTCGCGCCTACGTGACCGAGAGGGCTCGGGATCTCGGCGCCGAGATCGGCGAGATCGGCGTCAAGGACGTGATCCTTCCGGGCGATATCCGCGACCTACTGAACAAGGTCGTGGAGGCGGAGCGGGTGGCCAAGGCCAACCTGATCCGGCGCCAGGAGGAGACGGCCGCAACGCGCTCGCTGCTCAACACCGCGCGGCTGATGGAAGACAATCCGCTCCTCCTGAAGCTGAAGGAACTCGAGGCGCTCGAGCGGCTGGTCGAGAAGGTCGGCCGGATCGATCTCCACGCCGGCGCCGGCGGTGGGGGCCTCGACGCCCTGCTGACGAAGCTCTACCGGCTCGACGGCAAGGACTGAGTGACGGCAACGGAAAAGGGCGGCCTCGCGCCGCCCTTTTCTCATTCTCAATCTGCCAGCAGCAAGCGCAATGGCGAAAGGTCGAGAGCGCCGATCAGGCGATCGGCTTCTCGTCGTCCCAGACTTTCTCGGGCATGGGCAGTCCAGCCCAGGTGCTGTCCGGCAGCGGGTCGATCGGCTTCACCCCGATGAAGGTCTCGAGGATCATCATCATCTGCCGGCAATGCTGGCCGGAATGCCACGTGGTCCGCTCCAGGAAGTCGTGTTTCGACTGCTCGCCATAGTAGGTCTCGGCGGGCTCGTCGAAGTCGGTGTGGGGGCCCTGTGTCGACCACCACTCATTGAAGCGCCGCTGGACGTCGGCGCCATAGGCCAGAATGTCGGCCTTGCTGTCCTTGCCTTTGGGCGCGTTCCGGTTGTAGGCGCCGTTGACGAGGGCTGTCCCGTCGACCTCGTGCTCCAGCCAGGCGTCGATCACGTTGAACGTGTGCCACGCGAGATTGGCGAACGAGCGCGGCCGGCCAGGCACCTCGGCCTGCATCCGCTCCTCGGGCATCTGGCCGAAATAGCGTTGCTCGGCCTCGAGGATGAGGTTGATGCGCCGGACGAGTTCGACCGGCGGCAGCATCGTCTGCTCGCCGAGGTCCACGCCCACGAGCCCTGCGACATCGCGCAGGATTTGGCCGTTGGCCCACTGATCGCCACGCGTGACGACGGGCACCATCCGGATACCGAATGGCTTCAACTCGTCCCAGGCGTCCTTGTCTTCGAGGACGTTGCGGGAGAGAAACTCAATGCCGTGTTTGCCAAGGAACTCCTTGGTGCGGAGACAGCTTGTTCAGCCAGGGTGCCAATAGACCCGGACCTTGCCGTCGGCAGCGGTCGACATGCTCATGTTCCCTTGTTCGTTACCGCGACACGATAGGCAGTGTCGCCCGGGAGCGTCAACGGTTATGTCCGGACATCGCTCCTGCGTTCACGCCTGTTGCCTCCACGATCGTCACGTGGTTCGAATCGCGGTGGCTCGCGCGCAATCCGCAGCGATGTCGACGGGGCACAATCGGCTGCGGAGCTGCACAGACATGGGCGCCAACGGGTGAGCCAGGATCCGGACAGAGCCGTCTACGATCTCACGCCGACCGGGCGGATCATCGTCCTCATCGGCGTCGTGCTGGCATCGACCTGCTATACTGCGACCATCCTCGTCGCGACGACGCTGCTCCCGCAGATGCAGGGCGGGCTCTCGGCCACGCAGGACGAAATCGCGTGGGTGATGACGTTCAACATCATCGCCACGGCGGTCGCGACCCCCATGACCGGGTGGCTGGTGGCGCGCTTCGGCCGCCGTCTCACGATGATGGCTTGCCTCACGGGCTTCACGTTCGCCACCTTCATGTGCGGCGCATCGACGTCGCTCGAGATGCTCGTCTTCTGGCGCATCATGCAGGGCGGGCTCGGCGCGCCACTGGTGCCGCTCAGCCAGACGCTGCTCCTCGACAGCTTCCCGCGGCGGCAGCACGGATTCGTCATGTCGCTCTACGGCATGTCGAACATCCTCGGGCCGGTGATCGGGCCGACACTCGGCGGCTACATCGGCGAGCAGATGGGATGGCCGTGGGGCTTCTACATGGTGCTCCCGGTCAGCATGCTCGCCTACCTCCTGTTCAAGTACTACCTGCCGGCCGATCACACGGACCGGAAGCCCGCCAAGCTCGACTGGATCGGGTTCCTGTCGCTTTCGGTCGCGATCGCGGCGGCGCAGCTCGTCCTGTCGCGCGGGCAGCGGCTCGACTGGTACGATTCGACGGAGATCTGGGCGTCGACCGTCATCGCGGCCGTCGCGTTCTACGTGTTCCTCAGCCACAGCCTGACGGCGAAGGACACGTTCCTCACGCTCGGCCACTTCCGGGACCGGAACTACGCCATCGGCTGCGTGCTGGTGACGCTCTACGGGATGCTGAACTTCGCGCCGATCGTGCTGATGCCGCCACTGCTTCAGCAGTATGCCGGCTTCCCGGACTCGGCGATCGGCACCTATGTCGCCTGGCGCGGGGTCGGGAACGGTCTCGGGTTCTTTGCCGCGATGCTGCTGCAGCGCGTCGATCCCCGTGTCACCATGATCATCGCGACGCTGGTGCAGACGTCGTCGGGCTGGTGGATCGCGCATCTCAGCCTCGACGTGTCGCAGACGACACTCGCCATCAACAGCCTGATGCAAGGGTTCGCAGTCGGCGTCTTCTGGGTGCCGTTGACGGTGGTCACGTTCTCGACGCTGGCGCCCGAATTCCGCGCCGAGGGGTCGTCGGTCTTCCATCTCCTGCGCAATCTCGGATCGAGCCTTTTCATCTCGGTTGCCGTGACCGAGATCGTGAGGACGACGGGCGCCAACTACAGCCGCATGACGGAACTGGCCACGGCCTACAACAAGGCGTGGCAACTCCCATGGGTCACGGGAGCCTGGACGTTCGATACGCTGTCAGGCATCGCGCGGCTTTCGAAGGAGATCACGCGGCAGGCGACGATGATCGGCTTCACGAACGCATTCGTGCTCTACACGCTGCTTTCAGCGCTCGCCATCCCGCTTTGCCTGCTGATCAGCCCGCCAAAGAGACAACCCCGGTCGGCGTGATCGCGGCGAGCGTCGCTCAATCGCGGGGCAGCAGCATCACCGCACTCGCCATGGCAAGGCTGCCGAACGTCAGCGCAAAACCGCCAAAGAGCAACGCGGACGCCGGGGCGGCCGAGCCACTTTCCTCGAACAGCGTCGCGAGCCCGCCTGTGTCCGTCAACAGGAGGCCTGCCGCTGCGAGGCACCCGACGACGGCGCCGCCGATGGCGTTGATCGCAAGGAAGCGGATGATGCTGGGATTCTGGTCGTCTGGCTTTCCGGACATCATGGGCACTCCCGCCTCCCGTCGCGGCCGACGCTGCGATCGTATCCCTTCAACGCACGTGCGCTGCCTTCGGCAATGACATCGCGCAATCGTGATCGGCGACGTTCAGGCGGTGCGTTCCATTCTGACGACGCCCGTTTCGAGGTGAGCGGCAATTTCGGCCTCTGTCAGCCCGGCCTCACGCATCACATCGGCCGAATGCTCGCCCAGCAGTGGCGTGGCGCGGCCGAGCGTCGGCGCCGTGTCGGCGATCCGAACCGACTGCCACTGGACGCGGATCGTGCCGCACGTCGGGTGGGATCTGACGGCGACCATTCCGTTTGCGAGCACGTGGGGGTCCTCGAGGAAGATCTCCGCGTGGCCCGGTGGCGCTGGCGCCGCCGGCA
>JBGSJD010000605.1:0-1878 GCA_041742195.1 Hyphomicrobiaceae bacterium | reverse complement strand
GTGCGGCCGGGCCGCGCTGGCCGAGCGGCAAGACGGCGCCGGCCATCTGACGGGCGACCGCGCCAAGATATTTGACGTACTCGCCCGCCAACAGTCGCAGGGTCGGTCGATGCGCCCACCACCGGTCGTATTTCAGGCTCCGTGAGGTCGCGACGGGATAGGGCTCGATGATCAGGCCCGGCGCGATGCGACGGAACTCCGTCAGGCTGCGGGGCATGTGATAACTCGACGTGACCACGATCAGCGACCGGAAGCCGTGCGTGGCGGCCCACTGGCCCGCCTCGGCAGCGTTGCCACTTGTATTGAGCGCCTCGCGTCCGATGTCGACGCAGCACTTGATCATCTGGAGCCGAACGCGATCCGAGCCGGCAATGCGCCGCTTGAGCTCGCTCGGCATACGGGTGGCGGGATGGACACCAGATACGAGCAATCGACTGCCGCGCTGCTCGATCAGCAGGCGCATGGCCGTCATGATGCGGTCCTCGTCGCCCGTCAGGGCCACGATCGCATCGGCTCGGGGGGCCGAGGGTGGGGCCAGCGTCCGGATGCCCTCGGCGAAGCGATAGAAGCCGCCGCCCGCGGCCAGCAGGCCGAGGATCGCCAGGGCAAGGACACCTTTTGTCAGTCTCGCCATCGGTCTCCGGCCGGGCTGTCCGCCGCCACGCCGGTCACCCGGATCTCCGGCGCGGTGGCCACTCCAGGCTACAGTTCTGCATCAGGCCGCGACAATCGCAAGCCTCGAGCCCCCTGTTATCCAGAAGCATGCTTGCTGCCGGACGCGTCGCCCCCCGTCAGTTGTCGGTGACACGCTCGTTCAAGGTCTCGAAGAAATCGAGGGCCTCCTCGCGCAGCGTGCGATGGCAGCTTTTCTTGCAACCGATCCACGTGCCACCCGGCATGCGCACTTCGCGCTGCTTGCGCCCATCACGAACGAGCCCCGAAATGCAGCGTCCGCCATAGCGGCTGCACACCGTCACTTCACCGATGACACGCCCAGAGCCATAATAGCGCGCTTCGGCCGGGGCATCGAACGATGTCGCGCCGAGCAGTGCGGTCAGCACGACCGCCGTCAGCCGGACGGAGCGGGTCGGAGAGCAGGCCTGCATCGGATCACCTCGCGTTATGGTTGGATTCACGGGTACCCCAAGCTCCGCCTGGCTGCAACCCGCAGGACGTCACGCACGAGGACCGACGCCGATGCTATCGGAGCAAGTGTTCCAGTATTGCGAACGGGGCAGCGACGGCAGCTTCTGGGCCGAGCCCGTGAATGCCTTGACCAACGCGGCCTTCCTCTTGGCCGCCATCCTCGCTGCGGCGCGGCTACGCACGACCCTGGGCGGGACAGCCGCAGCGCGCATGGCGCTCTGGCTGCTCGTCGGGGTAGTGGCGGTGATCGGCATCGGCAGTTTCCTCTTCCATACCTTCGCGACCCGCTGGGCCCTGCTCGCCGACGTGCTGCCGATCACCATCTTCATGCTCGGCTACCTCGCGTTCGCGATCCGATCCCTGCTCGGCGCCGGATGGGCCGTGGTCGCGCTGGCGTTGCCGATCTTTCTCCTCGGTGGCCATGCGATGGGCGGCCTCACGTGCGGTGTGGGCGCGGATGGCCGCCCCCTCGCCTGCCTCAACGGCTCCCTCGGCTACGTGCCGGCCCTCGTCACACTCGGGATCGTCGGCGGCCTGCTGCTCCGGTCCCGGCCGGCCATCGGCGGGACGCTGCTCGCGGCCGGGTGCGTGTTCCTCGTTTCGCTCACGTTCCGATCGATCGATCGCGAGGTCTGCGAAGTCGCGGTCGTGCACGGCCACGCGCTCGGCACGCACGCCATGTGGCACATCCTCAATGGCGTGACGCTCTACATGCTGCTCGCCGCCGGCATC
>JBGSJD010000604.1:0-3448 GCA_041742195.1 Hyphomicrobiaceae bacterium | reverse complement strand
CCGGACACGACGACATAAAGGGCGTCCGCCGGGTCGCCCTGGCGCATCAGGACTTCGCCGCGACGCATCGGGACGGGGCGCAGTTCCTGCTCCAGCGATGCGCGCTCGTCGTCCGACAGGTCGCCGAAAATGCCCGCGTCGGTGAGGCCGGTCGTCGGCAGCGGATCGGTCATGGGGCGCGATGAGCCAGCGGAATTGCCGTTCTATGCGGACAGAGAGCGGTCCGGCGCCATGGGAGCAGCAAACCCCGGCGCTGGCGAGCCCTTGCGAGGCGCAAGCTTAGCATGGGCCAGAGGGGGGCGGGTTGACAGCGCAACTCCCGCATTGCCGTCAGCTTCGCCGGCGCGGCGGGATGGTGCTGGCGCTGGGCCCCAAACGAAGACGGGGACCCGTGAGGATCCCCGTCGCGCAAATCAACGTTCCGATGCCGGACGTGATTACTTCGCCTTCGCGGCCATCTCTTCCACGTAGTCCCAGTTCACGAGGCTGTCGACGAATGCCTCGAGGTACTTCGGACGGAGGTTGCGATAGTCGATGTAGTAGCTGTGCTCCCACACGTCGCAGCCGAGGATCGGCTGGGCGCCGTGCATGATCGGGTTTTCGCCGTTCGGCGTCTTCATGACCTCGAGCTTGCCGCCCTTGATCGCGAGCCAGCACCAGCCGGAGCCGAACTGCGTCACGCCGGCCTGGATGAAGTCGGCCTTCATCTTGTCGTAGCCGCCGTAGTCCTTGACGAGGGCTTCGATCTTGCCGGGCAGCTTGGTGCCGCCGCCGCCCTTCTTCATCCAGTTCCAGAAGTGCGTGTGATTGTAGTGCTGGCCGATCTGGTTGATCGCCGGCTGGTCCTTCGCGTCGAAGGCCATCTTGCAGATCTCTTCGAGGCTCTTGCCGGCATACTTGGTGCCGTCAGCGACCATCGGATTGCCGGCCGTCACGTAGGCGTTGTGGTGCTTGTCGTGATGGAACTCGAGCGTCTCCTTCGACATGAAGGGCTGAAGCGCGTCGTAAGCGTAGGGGAGGGGGGGGAGCGTGAGGGCCACCGGAATACTCCTTAGGGCTCTGGGTTGATCACGAACATGATCGCGAAGGTCGCCGGAACCTAGCGAGTGGAGGCCGAAACGACAAGGGTTCGTCCCCAAAGGAGCTACGAGGCCCTGCCGTGCCGCCAGCCAGAGATGCCAGCGGCACGGTGCGCGAGGCCTACCTGTCCAGCCAGGCATTCTCCATGCGCCAGCTATTGTAGAGCGAGTTGTTGTGGGACGTGACGCCCTTCACGTGCGGGTGCCAGCAGGTCGCCGAACGGTTGTGCAGGATGATCGGACGGGCGACCTCCTCGGCGATCAACTGCTCGGCCTGCCAGAGCAGTTCCTTGCGCTTCGCCGGGTCCGTCTCACTCGATTGCGCGAAGATCAGGCGATCGACCTCGGCGTTGCAGTAGCCCGTGTAGTTGCGGGGCGACTTGCAGGTGTAGTTCTCGACGAGGTTCACGTCCGGATCGTCGACGCCGATTCCCGTCGTATTGAGGCCGATGGCGTAGTCCTTGCGCTGCACCTTGGCGTGCCAGATCGTCGTATCCACGGGCTCAAGCTCGCCCTCGATGTGGATCGCCTTCATCTGGTCGATGAAGATCACGGCCGGGTCGCGATAGAGCGGGATATCGCGCGTCGAGACCTTTACCTTCAGTGGATTGGCCGCCGAGTAACCAAGCTCCTCCATGATCTTGCGGGCCTCGGCCTGAGCGGCCGCGACGTTCGCGCCGTAGCCCGGAAGCTTGGCGAGCCGCTCAGGCGGCATGGCCCATTTGCCTTCCGGTCCCGGCAACATGACGACGCCGATCGACGATTTGCCCTCGGCGAGGATCGTGTTGAATGCGTTGCGGTCCAGCGCCAGGGCCATGGCCCGCCGGATCTTCGGATTGTCGAAGGGCGGCTTCGCCGAATTGACGATCATGTTGACGGTGTTGTTCGACGGAACGAACTGGCAGATGGCCTTCGGTGCCTTGGCGTTGACATCCTTCATGCCGGCGACGGTGATGTCGGAGACGAACGTCAGGTCCAGTTCGCCCGCGATGAAGGCCAGCACGCGGGTCGAGCGGCTGTTGATGATCCGATACTCGATGCCATCGAGATGCGGCAGGCCCTTGCGCCAGTAGCCCGGGTTCTTCTCGAGGCGGAGGACCTCGCCACGCTTCAACTCCACGAAGCGGAACGGCCCGGTGCCGATCGGCTTCACGCGCATGTCCTTCATGGCGACGTGGCAGGGATAGATGGGCGAATAGCCGGATGCGAGAAGGGCCAGGAACGACGGCTGCGGGGCCTTCAGCTGGATGCTGACCTCGTTCGGGCCCGATGCCGTGATCTCCTTGACGTTGTGGTACCAGACCTGGCGCGGGTTCTTGCGGAAGTCCGGCGCCGATGTCAGGCCGGCGACGAGATCGAACGTGCATTTGACGTCGGCCGACGTGAACGGCTTGCCGTCATGCCAGGTGACGCCCTCTTCGAGCTTGAACGTGATCTTCGTGTTGGTGGCGTCCCAGCTCCAGGACTTGGCCAGCTCGGGCTTGATCGTGTCGGTCCCGGCCTCGAGACGCGTCTGGTCGTAGATCACCAGATTGTTGAAGACCGGCGAGATCGGAAACACGGTCGAGATGGTCGCTTCCTCGTGAATCGAGGCGCTCGGGGGATTGTCCCATAGGTAGGATTTCAGGACGCCGCCAGATTTCTGCGCCAGCGCGGGGGCGGTCGCCAACAGCAGGGCCGCGCCTGCCGATGCGATCCGCAATGCCTTGCGATACTGCATTCGTTTCCTCCGTCTCTTGTTGATTGGAGGAAAGCATTGCACGCCGTTTTGGCCATGACCACAGACGCGCGGCGGGTGGCTCAAGGTGCCGCCGCGCGCTCCATGCGGGCGGCGAAGAAGCCATCCATGCCGATGGTTCCCGCGCCGGGGCTGTGATGGGGAAACGTGCGGAGGTCGCCGGCCGGGGTCAGCCACTCGCCGTGGTTCGCCACTTCGGTTGCCGTGATGGGCACGCGCCGGAAGTCGGGGGTGGCGGACAGAAACGCCTCGACGACGCCCTCGCCCTCCTCGGGTTCCAGGGAGCAGACGCAATAGAGCAGACGTCCGCCCGGGCGGACGACGGCCGCGGCGCGCGCAAGGAGCTTCGCCTGAATGGCAACGATGCGGGGGAGATCGCCGGATCGCTTCAGGTGCATGAGGTCGGGATGCCGGCGGATGGTTCCCGTGGACAGGCAGGGGGCGTCGAGCAACACGGCATCGAACGGCGTGCCGGCCCTCCAGCGGGAAATATCAGCCCTCATGATCGTCACGCGATCTGCGATCTGAAGGCGGTCGACGTTTTCCCGCAAGCGCGCGATCCGGTCTTCGGACTGATCGACAGCCGTGACGTTGGCGCCGGCGGCGGCCAGCGCCGCCGTCTTGCCGCCCG
>JBGSJD010000603.1:0-5799 GCA_041742195.1 Hyphomicrobiaceae bacterium | reverse complement strand
GTCGCCGGCGCCATCGAACCCCCGGGCTCCAGTGGTGTCGGGCAGGATGTCGGCCTGCTGGCGGGCGTGGGTGAATTGGGCGTGCCGGTCACGACCGACGCCCTCGACGTGGTCGCCAGGGTCGACGGCATACTCGACTTCACGGCCCCGCGCGCGAGCGTCGAGTTCGCCGGCCTCGCGGCCAACGCCCGCATCGTCCACATCATGGGCACGACGGGCTTTTCGGAGGCCGACGAGGCGGCGATCAAGGCGGCCGCCCGTCACGCGACCATCGTCAAGGCCGGCAACATGAGTCTCGGCGTCAATCTGCTGGTTGCCGTGACACGGAAAGTCGCCGAAACCCTCGACGCGGACTTTGATATCGAGGTGCTCGAGATGCACCATCGCCACAAGGTCGATGCCCCGTCCGGCACGGCGCTGATGCTGGGGCAGGCAGCAGCCGATGGTCGCAAGATTGCGTTGAAGGATCACAGCGTCCGCAGCCGCGACGGCCACACCGGCGCCCGCAATCGCGGCGATATCGGCTTCGCCACCTTGCGTGGTGGCAATGTGGTGGGCGAGCACAGCGTGGTGTTCGCCGCCGACGGCGAGCGCATCGTCCTGTCCCACATCGCCACGGATCGGGGGATCTTCGCCCGCGGCGCCGTCAAGGCCGCACTCTGGGCGCGCGGCAAGGGACCCGGCCTGTTCGGCATGTCCGACGTGCTCGGCATGTGAGCCGGGCGCGGCCCTCAGGCCGGTGCGTCGGCCGCGTTCGCGTCCAGTTCCCGGACAGCGTCGTCGATCTGCTTCAGGAGCTTCGGCAGCCGGTCGGAGATGCCGCGTGTGTGCATGCCTTCGCCGGCCGCTGTCAGCTCGTCGAGCACGTCCTGCCGCCAGCGCAGCAGCGCACCCCGCTTCTCGCCGCGCGTCAGGATCACCTGTGAGAGCAGTTCTTGTGGGGAATCAAACACGAGGCTCGGATGATCCTTCGCGGTCGCGCGCGGTAGCTTTGCGATCTCGCTCATAGGGTATCCTTTTCATGGCTCGGAACCGCCCGTTCAACGGACGGTCCGCTTGCGTCGAATCACCCGCACAAAGTGACGTTCGCCCAACTCCGCGACCGGAATTAGGCAGGCGGCGGCGCGATGACCTCTTCGTAAACGTGCCGGCGCGTGATTTGTTCATTGAAGAGGAAAATGTCGTTGGTCGCTTCCCAGGCCGCGCGCGTGATCTCGACGTGCGCCGTCCAGTTGCCGAGCGTCTGATAGGTGGCGATCGTCCGCGTCAGCGCCTCCAGGGCGACCCCCGGAAAGAACGGAGCCTCGACCTTGGCGATCTCCGCGGCCGGCGCCTCCCGCACCCAGGCGCGCGCCTTGCGATAGGCCCGCATGAAGCGGGTCGCCTGCTCGGTCTTCAGCCAGTCGGGCCGCGCCGCGAGGCTCGAGAACGCGCACGGACCGATGGCCTTGCCGACCGAGGCCACCACATGCCCCGCGCCGTCGTGCTCGAGTTGTTGCGGCTGCGGCCCTTGCATCGAGATGTAATCGCCGTCTCCGGCCCTGAAGTCCCGCTCCATGGCGTCCGACGCCTTGTTCAACGGCACGATGTCGGTGTAGCTGAGCCCGCTTTTGTAGAGCGCGTACTTGAACATGAAGAGCGGCTGCCCGCCGAGGTCGAGGACGACTTTCTTTCCCTTCAACTTGTCCCACGAGAAGTCCGGGTCGGCCGCCCGCCCTGCGAGAAAGAAGCCGTCCATCTCGTTGATCTGGGCGAAATGCAGCGCCGGCGGCTTCAGCCCTTTTTCGAGCGGCCCGAAGCCTTGGCTCGGCGCCGATTGCGCCACCTGCACCGTCCCGGCGACGAGCCCCTCGATCGCCGATTTCCCGGGTTGCGACACCCCATGCGTCGGGGCGAAGCCCTCGTCCTTGAGGAATCCGCCGGCAATGGTTGCGATCAGCGGGCTGTAGAACGCCGAAAAGCGCGTGAATTCGATATGGATGGGCTCGGCCATGAGGGTCTCCTTCGCGGCGGGGAGGGGGCGGTTGGTGATGCCTCTCGTCAGGAACCTGCAATCGCATGCCGGGCAATGCAAGGTCGAACGAGGGTAGGAAGGCCTCTCCGGCGCGCCTCGGGCTGGGATCACGCCCTGAACGCGGAGATTTGAACGGCGCGCGATCCGACCCCATATCAAGTGTCTGGCTTTCGAGCCGCAGTGTCTTGTATAATGGTCGTCTGTCTGGCGTTCTTTGAACGCGCGAGGTTGCCCTTGGGCTTGTGGCTAGTGATCGGAAGTTTGGCTCTGACAGCGCTTGCGCTGGTCGGGTGGTTTGCGGCGCGCGCGCGCCGCGAGCCCGTGCCGATCATGCCCGAAGCCCAGCCGGTCACCCATCACGTCACGGTACGGCCGGATGTGGCCCATGCAACCGAGCTGCGCCTGGACCGTTCTGGAGTGATGAACGCGACGGTCATGCCGCATCCGGACGACGCCCCGCTTGCGCTCCTGGAGTTCGACGACGCGAGTGCGACCGTGGCCGTCCGCAGCCCGGAGAACGTGATCGGCCGGCACACCTCCGTCGACATTCGTATTCCGGACGTGCGCGTCAGCCGCCAGCACGCGACGTTGTGCGTCGGGCCGGGCGGCGCGTTCGAGATCCGCAATCTGACGGCAGACCGCTCGGATCCCAACCCGATGCGGATCAATGGTGAGCACGTCGAGCACGCCCGTCTCCGTGATGGCGATGAGGTCGATCTCGGCGGAGTGACATTCAGGTTCAAACAGGCAGCCCATGGTCTGCGGACGGGCGCCTCGAGGAGCGAAAGACACCCATGAACGACCGTGAGCGGACGCGCACCATAAGCATTCCCGGCGCCGAGGAGCCGCGTCGCGAGGCCAACATGGATGGCCTGGCAACGCAGGTCATCACCGACAAGTCGAACCTCAAGGTTGCGAGCTTGAAGGTCGTCGATGGCCCGGGCAAGGGGCAGGAGCGGCCGGTCTTCAGCGGCACCAATCAGGTCGGCCGCAGCGCCGACAATCGCATTCCGCTGGACTTCGGCGACAACACCATCTCGCGCCAGCAGCATGCCGTGATCGCCTACGACGCGTCCAATGGCGAGTTCCGCATCTTCGACGGCGGCAAGCAGAACCCCGTCCAGGTGAACGGCGAGCGCCTGTCGGGCGACCGACAGCTCTCCGATGGTGACACGATCAAGATCGGTCTGACGACGCTCCGCTTCGCCCTCATGTAGCGCCGCGCGCCGTTGCCAGTCCACAACCGGACGTCCGCATGGACGCCCGGTGGCATCACCCCTTTGTCATCTGTCAGGGCCGCATGACCCACTTTTCTCCCCGCGAGATCGTTTCTGAGCTGGACCGCTACATTGTCGGCCAGACGCCGGCAAAGCGCGCCGTGGCCATCGCCCTGCGCAACCGCTGGCGGCGCCAGCAGTTGACCGGCGACCTCAAGGAAGAGGTGCTGCCGAAGAACATCCTCATGATCGGCCCGACGGGCTGCGGCAAGACCGAGATTTCCCGTCGTCTCGCGCGGCTGGCGGGCGCGCCGTTCCTCAAGATCGAGGCGACCAAGTTCACCGAGGTCGGCTATGTCGGCCGCGACGTCGACTCGATCGTCCGCGACCTCGTCGAGGTGGGCATCGGCCTCGTGCGAGATGGGAAGCGCAAGGAGGTGAAGGCGCGCGCCGAGAAGAACGCCGAGGAGCGCATTCTCGACGCCCTCGTCGGTCCCGGCTCCCGGCCCGAGACGCGCGAATCCTTCCGCCGTCAGCTGCGCGCCAACCTGCTCAACGACAAGGAGATCGACATCCAGGTGTCGGACAGCTCCTCGCCGTTTCCGATGATGGACGTGCCCGGCGGTCAGATGGGCATGGTCAACATGGGCGAGATGCTGGGCAAGGCGTTCGGCCCGCGAACGAAGTCGCGCCGCACGACAGTCGGCCAGAGCTACGACGTCCTGATCGCGCAGGAGAGCGACAAACTTCTCGATAACGACCAGATCGTCACCGAGGCGATCAGCGCCGTCGAGAACGACGGCATCGTCTTCATCGACGAGATCGACAAGGTCTGCTCGCGGAGCGACTCGGGCCGCGGTGGCGCCGACGTGAGCCGCGAAGGCGTCCAGCGCGATCTCCTGCCGCTCATCGAGGGGACGACGGTGTCCACCAAGTACGGGCCGGTGAAGACCGACCACGTCCTTTTCATCGCGTCGGGCGCCTTCCACATCGCCAAGCCCTCCGACCTGCTGCCCGAGCTTCAGGGCCGCCTGCCGATCCGGGTCGAGCTGTCCCCGCTGACGCAGTCGGACTTCCGCCGCATCCTGACCGAGCCGGAGGCGAGCCTCATCAGGCAGTACGTGGCGTTGCTGGCGACCGAAGGCGTGACGCTGGAGTTCTCCGACGATGCCATCGATGCGCTGGCCGAGATCGCGGCCATGGTCAATTCAACGGTCGAGAACATCGGCGCCCGCCGTCTGCAGACCGTGATGGAGCGCGTCCTCGACGAGATTTCCTTCGAGGCTTCGGATCGCGCCGGGCAGCGCATCGCCATCGATGGTGCTTACGTGAAGGCCCGCCTCGGCGACCTCGCCCGCAATACCGATCTCTCGAAGTTCATTCTGTGAGCGACCCCCTGCTGCCGCAACACGTGCATCGCG
Source organism: Hyphomicrobiaceae bacterium (assembly GCA_041742195.1). GTDB lineage: Bacteria > Pseudomonadota > Alphaproteobacteria > Rhizobiales > Hyphomicrobiaceae. The sequence goes on along the minus strand of JBGSJD010000603.1, from coordinate 1,147 downwards.
GCAGGGGGAATTGTCCGGGGCGGGCGCCCCGGCCGTGGCTCAGGTCGTGAGCCATCCGAACTCCTGCTGCTTGCGCCCGGCGTTCGGATGCAGCTTCACGTTGACCAGCGCCGGCCCCTTGTGTGCCATGGCCTCGTCGAGTGCGGCGCGAAGGTCCTTCGGGTCCTCGATGTAGAACCCCTTGCCGCCAAACGCTTCCATCATCTTGTCGTAGCGCGCGCCGTAGATCAGCGCCCGTGGCGGATTGTCGAATGGATCGGCTGGATACTGCTCCACACCGCTGCCGATGCCACCGTTGTTCAGCACCACGATCTTGGCGCCGAGATTGTACCGGCAGACCGTCTCGATCTCCATGCCCGAGAACCCCAGCGCACTGTCGCCGGTCACCGAGATCACCGGCCGGTCCGGATGCACGACGGCGGCCGCGATGACGAAACCCATGCCGATGCCCATCGTGCCGTACGTCCCGGCATCGAGCCTGAGCCGCGGCTTCGCGTTGGGCAGCTGCGTGCGGCCGATGTCCATCGTGTTGGCACCTTCGCCGACGATGACGGCGTGCTCGGGCGCCCAGGCCCGGATGTCTTTCAGCGCCCGGTAATAGTTGGTCGGCGCGCTGTTGTCGTCGATCTGGGGTTGGATCTGGCGGGCGTTCTTCTCCGCCGCCTCGGCGATGGCTTTCCGCCACGCCGTCCCGTCCGGATAGAACCACTGCCGGCTGGTCAGCGCCTGGTTGAGTTGCCCGACGATGGCCTTGCCGTCTCCGACCAGCGCCACCTCGGTCGGCACGTTGTTGCCGATGGCTTCTGGCGAGATGTCGAGCTGGATGATCCGCACCTTCTTGTTGAAGCGCGGCGACTGGCCGTAGTGCATGATCCAGTTGAGCCGCGCGCCCATCACGAAGATCACGTCGGCCTCTTTCAGAGCGAGGCTGCGCGCCGCGCCGACCGACAGCGGATGGTTGTCGTCGAGCACGCCCTTCCCCATCGGCGAGGCGAGGAACGGCAGCTTCGTCCGTTCGATGAAGGCGCGCACCTCGTCCTCGGCGCGGGACCACGCCATGCCTTTGCCGACGATGACGAGCGGCTTCTCGGCCGACTGCAGCGCGGAGAGTGCGCGCTCGACGTCCTCCGGCATCGCTTGCATGCGC
>JBGSJD010000602.1:0-1891 GCA_041742195.1 Hyphomicrobiaceae bacterium | reverse complement strand
GCGGCCGGGCTCTCGCCACCGACCCAGATCGGCGGGCCGGGCGTCTGGATCGGCTTCGGCGCGAAGATCACGTCCTCGAAGGCGACGTGCTTGCCCTTGAATTGCGGCGAGTCGGCCGTCCACAGTTCGCGGAATGCGGCGAGATATTCGTCGGTCAGCGCCCCCCGCTCGCGGAACGGCGCGCCGAGCAGGCGGAACTCCTCTTCCATCCAGCCCGCGCCGACGCCGACGATCAGTCGCCCGTTCGACAGGACATCGATGGTCGCGAGCGTCTTCGCCGTGGCGAGGACCGGCCGGTGCGGCACCACCATGACCGAGGAGAGCAGCCTGAGCCGCGACGTGCATCCGGCGAGGAAGGCGAGCGTCGCGAGCTGGTCGAAGCAGTGCCCGTGCTCGGCCGCCGACCAGCTTCCCGTCGCCGTATAGGGATAGGCCGAGCCGAGCTTGGCCGGCACCACGATATGGTCGTTGACCGACAGGAAATCGAACCCCGCCCGTTCTGCCGCCTGCGCCACCGCCATGTAGGCGGCACGGCTGGTGAACAGGCCGCGCGACAGCGTGCTGATGCCGAATTTCATGGGTTTGCCTCCCGTCGCATCCGCGTTTCAGGCGTTCGGGATGCGTTCCCCAAGCGTGGGCCATGCGCGGCCGGCTGGCAACAGGGCGCGTCGCCTTGCTGCCGGCGGTCAAATCTGCTTACTCGTTCTCCTTTGCGGGTCCGGTAACGGACCAGTCGCCGATCACGAGGCACCAGTCGTTCCGATGGCCAAGAAAGAAGAAAATCGCAAGGTGGTCGCGGAGAACCGGCGCGCGCGCTACGAGTTTCGCGTCGAGGACGTCTGGGAGGCCGGCATCGCCCTGACCGGCACCGAGGTCAAGTCGCTGCGCGCCGGCCAGGCCAACATCACCGAGAGCTACGCCTCGAGCGAGGGCGGCGGCATCGTGCTGATCAACGCCTACATCCCGGAGTATTCGAACGCTGGCGCGTTCTTCCAGCACAACCCGCGCCGGCCCCGCCAGCTTCTCCTCAGGGCGAAGGAAATCCACAAGCTTCGCATCGCCGTCGAGCGCCAGGGGATGACCATGGTGCCGCTCGAGATCTATTTCAACGAGCGCGGCCGCGCCAAGCTGAAACTCGCCCTCGCGATGGGCAAGAAGCACCACGACAAGCGCGAGGACATCAAGAAGCGCGAGTGGCAGCGCGACAAGGCGCGCATCATGCGCGACAAGGGCTGAGGGCTGACCCGCCGTCTGTCACTCTCGCGCAACGCCGGCTGACGCTCGCGCTCCGCGGATGCGTTGACGTTGCTGGCGGTGCGCCGATCGTGAGATGGATGCAGCCGGAGCAGAAGCCACGCGAGGGGCGATCATGGCGGCGACGTCGGGCGGTACGGGGCTCGCGGGCACTATTGCGGCTTTCCTGGAGGCGGACGGCTACACGGTCGAGCATCGCGCGCCGCACTGTCTCGCGGCTGAGCGGACAGGAGCGTCGGGCACCGACCGGCGCTTCGTCTGGCTGATCGATCCCGACCACGGCGTCACGCCCGACGAGGCCGGCCTTCTGCAGGACTTCGCCGCCGCGAACCAGGTCCTCGACGCGCGGTCGCTCGGGTATCTGGTGGTGCCGTCGCTTGCAGGCCTGCCGACGGCCTTCCGCCAGCAGGCCAACGCCGCCGGGATCGCGGTGCGCGTCCCGGTGCAGTTCTTTGACACCCCCTACAAGACGGACGACGATAGTGCGTTTGGCGCCGGCCGTGGCAGCGAGGCCCGCTCGGTGTTCGAGGCGTTCCTGCGCGCCCACGGCGACCTCCAGAAGACCCGCATTCCGCAACCTTTCATGGCCCTGAGCCGTCTGGGGCATGGCGCGGGCGGCTTCGGCGAGGGCGGCGAT
>JBGSJD010000601.1:0-4514 GCA_041742195.1 Hyphomicrobiaceae bacterium | reverse complement strand
GCCCAGGATGACGACGAGCGGTTGCCGCGGCCGATCGCGCAGGCGTACGGCCTTACGTTCGAGACGGTGCCTTGGCGCATCCTCGGCCCGGGTGTGTGGCATCATCGGCTGGCGCTCAGCAGCCCAGACGAGGGCGACCTTCGCCTCCTCAAAATCGCTGCCGGACGGCGCATGCCGGAGCACGGACACGGCGGGACGGAGCTGACGCTCGTCCTCGACGGCGCCTACAGCGATCAGGGTGGCCGGTACCTGCCGGGAGACATGCAGGACGTCGACGAGGACTGCGAGCACGTGCCGATTGCCGACAAGGATCTGGGCTGCATCTGCCTGATCGCCAGCGAGCGTCCGGCGCGGTTCAAGGGTTTGATCGGCCGGATCGTGCATCCGCTGACTGGCCTCTAGGTCTTGCCGCGAATGGCAGAGCGGGCCTGGAAGACAGCGTGGGTGACCGGCGCCAGCTCCGGGATTGGTCGTGAACTCGCCCTGATGCTGGCCCGAGAGGGATGCCGGGTCGCGATTTCTGCCCGGTCGGCGGAGAAGCTCGCCGAGGTGGTGGCGCTGGATCAACGTATCACCGCGTTTCCGGTGGATGTAACGAACCGCGCCGCGATGGCTGAGACGGCGGCTGCAATCACGGCGCAGCTCGGCCCTATCGATCTCGCCGTACTGAATGCCGGTCTCTGGCACCCGCAGGCCGCCGCGAAGTACGATGCGAGCAAGGCCATCGACTCGATGGCGGTGAACTATGCCGGCGTCGCCTACGCGCTCGAACCTCTGATCCCCGACATGGTCGCACGCCGGCAGGGTCACATCGCCATGGTGGCATCGGTCGCCGGCTATCGCGGACTGCCGCAAGCCTCGGCCTATGCGCCGAGCAAGTCGGCGGTCATCACGCTCGCGGAAGTGCTTCGGCTCGAACTCGCCGAACATGCGATCCACGTGCAGGTCGTCAACCCCGGTTTCGTCGAAACGCCGATGACGTCGGTCAACGATTTCGAAATGCCCTACATCCTCAGCGCCGAAGCGGCGGCGGGGCATATCCTTGCCGGGCTGAAAACACAGCGTTTCGAGATCGCTTTTCCGTGGCAGCTCGTCACGACGCTGAAGCTGCTGCGCCTGCTGCCGTACAGCCTCTATTTCAAGGTGGCCAAGCGCTTCCTGCCACGGTGAGGCAGGAAGCTGCTCAGGCTCAGACCGATCGCAGGCCGGCCGGTCGCTCGCAGTCGTGCGCCACCGGCGCGTCACGTTCCTCGTCACGCTTCATGAAAAAGAGCGACAGCTCGCCGAGCTTCACGCCCCATTTGCGCATCGTTGCGCGATTGATCGCGAGCCCAGACTCGAGGCGATAGATCCGGTCATCGAAATCGACCGTGAACACGCGCTGGTCGACGCGAAGACGAAACCGATAGCTCATGCGGATCGACTCGCCGTCGCAACGTCCCTCGGCCACGCCGACGCAATCCTCGGTCGTCCCCGTGAAGCGGCCGTCGACGCCGGGCGTAATGAGCCAGATGCGCTGCTCGACGTCGCCGGTGTCGTAGCGGAACTCCTCGTGAAGCTCGAAGATGTCGCCCGACCAACGGCCGTTCATTTCAACGTCGAAACGGCGGCGGAGCTTCCCGAAGCGGTCCTCGAAAACGCCCCAGGCGACGGTGCGACCCTCGAGGAACGTGGTGATCGCGAACGGGGCGTCGGGCTTCGCCGGACCCGGCGGCGGCGGCTCGCTCTCGATACCCGTATGGCGCCATTCGACGGATGCCTCGGCGGTCTGTCTCGTCATTGACCCCTCCCGGGCACCGCGGCCGGTTTCGACAACCGATAAAGACCGACATCGATCAGACCGCGCTGGAAGCCGACCTCGCAGTAGCAGAGATAGTAGTCCCACAGGCGACGGAAGCGGGCATCGAAGCCCAATGCCTCAATGCGCGGCCAGGCGCGATGGAACCGGTGGCGCCACTCGGCGAGCGTCAGTGCATAGGACGCACCGAAGCGCTCGATCTCGCCGAACGCAAGTCCGGCGCTCTCCGCGTGCTGCTGCATCAGCGGTACCGACGGCAGCATGCCGCCCGGAAACACGTAGCGCTGGATGAAGTCGGGGCGGCTGCGATAGATCGGCATCAGGTCCGGACGCAGCGTGATGGCCTGGATGACCGCCGAGCCGCCGGGCTTCAGGCGGTTTGCCAACGTGCCGAAATAGGCCGGCCAGTGGTTCTCGCCGACGGCCTCGATCATCTCGATCGAAACGATGCGGTCGAAGGTGCCGTCCGTATCGCGGTAATCCTGGAACACGACGCGCGCCCGATCCGAGAGCGCCGCCTTCGCGAGCCGGTCCGTGGCGGCGGCGTACTGCTCATCGGAGATCGTGATCGCCGTCACGTCGGCGCCGCGACGCGCCACAGCCTCGGCGATGGAGCCCCAGCCGCAGCCGATCTCGAGCACGGTGTCGCCCGGCCCGACGCGCAGCTCGTCGACGATGCGGCGGTGCTTTTCGGCCTGGGCGGCTTCGAGGCTCATGTCGGCGTCGGTGTAGATCGCGCTCGAGTAGGACATGTCCTGATCGAGCCACAGGCGGTAGAACTCGTTGCCGAGGTCGTAGTGGGCCGCGATGTTGCGGCGGCTGCCGCGACGGGTGTTGTCGCGCTTGCGATGGTAACGCCGGTCGAGCCGACTGGCGCGATCGAGAGCCGGAACAGCGCTGGACAGCGTGGCTTCGTTGTCGAGGTAGAGATCGAAGATGTCGTTCAGGCTCGGCGTGGTCAGGCGACCGGCGAGGTAGCTCTCCGCGAAGCCGACCAGTCCGCGACGGAGCACGTCCCACAGCGCGGCGTAGTTGACGATCTTCAGGGAGGCCTCGATGCCGCTGGCGCCGGCTCCACCGATCACCCCGGTACAGCCCGACGGCAATTCCAGTGTCAGGCGACCGCGCATCGAGGTGCCGGCGGCGCGCGCCAGGGCCTTCAGCAGCCGGGCGTCGAAGTGACGTAAGACGCCACCGCCCGGAAGCAGCATGGCCTCGGACATCGCGGCTGTCCTGTCCTCAGACATGGTGTCTCTCATTGGCTCGCGTTTCGACAACTGTGAACGAGTATCGCGGCGAGGTATGGCGCGCGACGAGTGGCACCCCCTTCCACCAGAGTCGCGCCGCCTCGACGTGGATGGCCGCCACGACCTTCGCCGTCATAAGCGGATGCGTCAGCGCCAGATGCGCCAATGCGCGATCGGACAGCGGCACCCGATCGCCGCGGAAATGGGTCTTGAGCACGGGCACCGAGCCTTCGCGCAAATCGACGCCGACGACGACGCTCTCGTCCGGTGGACGCAGATGAAAAGCGTAGGTCGCCGACGCGTGCGTAAACGGCGAGACGTACATCTCCTTGTCGCACCGCTGGGCGCGAAGTGTTTCGTCGGAGGGCTGAGCCGGAATGACGTAACTCTTGCGTTCGCCGAAGGTGTTCGAGACCTCGTAGACGACCGCGCCGAGGCGGTCGGCAGCGTCGTAGGCGAAGTAGACGCTGAGGGGGTTGAACGCGTAACCCAGCATGCGCGGGTAGGAGAGCAAGACGATCCGCGACGTCGCGTGAGCGGAGCCCGCGGCCGACAGCACGCCGCGGACGTGATCCGCCACCCGGGTTCCGTCGCCAGCCGCGTAGTCGCGGTCGTGGAAGCTCATGAGGTTCCAGCGCCCGCGCGAGAAGAGGCGCAGGTCGGCGTCGAGGCGGTCGATCTCGTCGACGTCGAGGCAGAGCGCAAACACGTTGTAAGAAAATGCGTGGCGGTGTGGCGCCAGCCGCTTGTGGACCACGGTCCCGCGATAGGCGCACGAGCGGTACGACGTCATTCCGCCGCCTCCACCACGCCGGACACGCCGGCGCCAGTGGCCGGTTCGACATGAATGCGGCTCGACGGGTTTTCCAGCGACCATGGACGCATTGCGCCGCCGAGCTGCTCGGCCACGGCGAGCCCCGCCTGGAGACCGTCCTCGTGGAAGCCGTAGCCGAAGTAGCTGCCGCAGAACCACGTGCGACGGCGACCCTGGAGCGACCACAGCGCGCGCTGCGCACGCGTCGCCTCGACGTCGAACACGGGATGGCTGTAGTCGATCGCCGCATCGATCGTCTGCGGATCAATGGTGCGACGCGGGTTCAGCGTCACGAAGACATCACCGGCGCCGGTATCGAGCGGCTGCAGATTGTTCATCCAGTACGTCAACGACAGATCGCGCTCCCCTCCGGCCGCCGAGCCCAGGTAGTTCCAACTCGACCACACGCGTCGCCGTCTCGGCATCTGAGCAGGGTCGCGATGAAGAATGGCACGGTTGGCGGTATAGGAAAACGCCCCCAAGGTTTCGCGTTCTGCCGTCGTCGGCTCGGCCAGAAGACGCAAGGCGTCGTCGGCGTGGGTTGCGATCACACAGGCGTCGAACGAGCGGCGCTCGCCTCCGGCAACGATGTCGACGCCGGTATCCGAGCGCTCGATGCGCGTCACGCCGGCCGCCAGCCGCTGATCGCCGCTGA
>JBGSJD010000600.1:0-3392 GCA_041742195.1 Hyphomicrobiaceae bacterium | reverse complement strand
CGCGCGGAGCCTTGCCGAAGCTGCGGCGCCAAGCCGGCCGTCCGTTGGCGCCCGGCTGCGCAACCACTTCCTGACGGGCCTCGTCGTAGTCGGGCCACTCACGATCACGCTCTATGTCACATGGTACATCGTCCATCTGTTCGACAGCTGGGTGAAGCCCTACATCCCGCGCGACTATAATCCCGACAGCTATCTGCCGTTCCCGGTGCCGGGCGCCGGGCTGCTGTTTGCTGTCTTCAGCCTCATCGTCATCGGTGCATTGGCGGCCAACCTGATCGGGCGCAGCCTGATCGGGGCGGGGGAGCAGATGCTCGATGGCATGCCGATCGTGCGCAACGTCTATCGGGGCACGAAGCAGCTCTTCGAGTCGGTGGTGTCGGCGACCGGTCCCGAGCAGGCGTTCCAGAAGGTCGCCGTGATGGAGTTCCCGTCACCGGGCATCTATGCGCTTGTGTTCATCACCGGAGGGGCAGCGGCCCCGATCAAGGCCGTGGTGCCGGGCAAGGACATGGTCTCGGTGTTCATGCCCACGCACCTGATGCCGCCGTCCGGGTTCACGGTGTTCGTCGCCCGGGAAAAGGTCACGCTCGTCGACATGAGCATCGAGGACGCCGCCAAGATCATCCTCTCGGCGGGCATGGTCACGCCCGACTCGCAGGCCCGCCTCAAGCAGTTGGCTGCCGAGGGCAAGGCGCAGGCTCAGACCCGTGTCCCCGTGACGGCTTAGCTTTCCAGCGCGGCGCCACGGTGGGGGCCGGTCAGGCGCGGCCTTCGGTCTCGAACATCGCCGAGGCGAGGGCGTGGCGGGAATCCTTGCCGGCCCAGACCACGAACTGGAAGGCCTGATAGTAGCGCTCGCACGCCTCGAGAGCCGCTTTCAGCAGCGCTTCGCACTGATGGACCGTCGCGAGCGTGCCGTTGAGCATCAGGGCCTGGCGGAACATGATCAGTCCCTCGGAAGCCCAGACGTCGAAGTGGCCGACCCACATCTGCTCGTTGATCTGGGCGACGAGGCGGTAGATCTCGCCCATGCGGTTGTCGGGAATCTTGAAATCGAAGGCACACGCGATGTGCAGGCTCTCGAGGTCTTCGCGCCAGTTGAGCGAGACGTTGTAGTCCGCCCAGGTGCCGGCGATGGACATCGTGAGTTCGTCCTCGTTCGTCCGCTCGGCGGCCCAATCCTGCGCAGAGGCGACCTGCTCGATGAGGTCGACGGGATTGTTGACGCGGCCAAATCCGGTATCGGCAATTGCCATCGCGGGCTCCACTCCTCTCGGGCGGCCGGAACGGCGACCCTGGGGCGTTGTCGTTGGAGCGTGACCTAAGCGGACGGGGGCACGAGTCGCAAGGCGGCCCTGAGCTTCTCCACCGGCAATGGCCGGACCCCGGTGGAGGTCCTGTTTCCGGGACTTTGGCGGGGGGTGGTGGGCGCCCGCCTGTGGATGACTTGTGGAGGGATTGGGGAGAAAACCGGCTGGCGTCAGTTGGCCGGGCCGCCGCTCGAGGCGCGGAGCGCGTCTTCGAGCGCGGCAAGCCGTGCGGAGAGAGCGTCGTTCTCTTCGCGAGCCTTCTGGGCCATGGCCTTCACGGCCTCGAATTCCTCGCGCGAGACGACGTCCATCTCGCGCAGCATGCGCTCGCCCTGTGCACGGACCACGGTCTCCACCTCACGGCGCAGCCCCTGGGCCGCTCCGGCGGCATCCGTCATCAGTTTTGCAAACTCGTCGAGCACGCGATTGTTCGACTGGGTCATGGTGGCTCGCTTCCAACGGGGCGATCGGATCGATCGGACTATGGGGAGGTGGGCGGTCTCCCGCAAGGGCAGAGGCGCCCACGGGGCAGGTTGACACAGTCGCCGGAGTGGATCACCGACAGTGCCGCTGCTGCGGCGCTCGTGATGCTGCGCTTCCGGCCGTTCGTCACGGCACAGTCACGCGAGAGGATGATCGATGCTCGTCATACCCTATCCGGCCATTGACCCCGTGGCCCTCTCGCTCGGGCCGGTCGAGATCAAGTGGTACGGGATCGCCTATGCGGCGGGCCTGCTGCTCGGCTGGACCTATATCCGGGGCCTGCTGTCGACGCCGCGGCTATGGCGGGACGAGAAGCCGCCGATCGAGCCGGCCGCCGCGGACGACCTCTTCATCTTCGTGGCGCTCGGTGTGGTGATCGGTGGGCGGCTCGGCAACGTCCTGCTCTACGATCTTGCCTACTATCTGCGCCACCCCCTGGAAGTGTTCGCCATCTGGCGCGGCGGGATGGCGTTTCACGGCGGGCTCGCCGGCACGATCGTTGCGATGTGGCTGTTCGCTCGCAGGCAGGGCGCGAATGCGCTGTCGATCATGGATCTCGTGGCAGCGGCCGTGCCGTTCGGGCTCTTCTTCGGCAGGGTGGCGAACTTCATCAACGCCGAGGTTCTCGGCCGGATCACGAACGTTCCCTGGGCGATGGTGTTTCCCGGGGCTGGGCCGCTTCCAAGGCATCCGGCGCAGCTCTACGAGGCGGTGCTCGAGGGCATCGTGCTGTTCCTGATTCTCCGGTTCGCCACCCACGCTCGTGGCACGCTCCGGACGCCGGGCCTCACCGGCGCGATCTTTCTCATCGGCTATGGGGTGTTCCGGATCGCGTGCGAACTGTTCAAGGAAGACGATTACGCCGCGAGGCTCGGTATCCAGCCGTTGACGCTCGGCATGGTCTATTCGCTGCCGATGATCGCTGCCGGTGTCATCGCGATCCTGCTCGTGACGCGAGGGAGCAAGACGGCGGCATGAGCTACGACCCGCTCGCACGCAGGCCGACGCCGCTTGCCTGCCGACTGCTCCATTCGATCGCGGAGCGCGGTCCCATGCCGGTCGCGGACTACATGCGGCTTTGTCTTTCGGATCCCGAGCACGGCTATTATCGCCGCGCTGCCGCGATCGGCCGCGACGGGGATTTCGTCACGGCGCCGGAGATCAGCCAGGTGTTCGGCGAGTTGCTCGGGCTCTGGGCGGCGGTGGTCTGGACGGGCATGGGGCGGCCGGCGCCCTTCGATCTGGTGGAGTTCGGGCCGGGGCGGGGCACGCTGCTCGCCGACGCTCTCAGGGCGGCCGACAAGGTGCCGGGGTTCCGGACGGCGGTACGGGTCCACCTCGTCGACGTGAGCCCCGTCCTTCGCGTCATACAAGAGCGGACGCTCGGCGGAATGGACGTCGACATCTCCTGGCACGAGACGGCGGATGGCATCGCTGACGGGGTGGCGCCCTGCATCATGCTCGGTAACGAGTTCCTGGATGTGGCGCCGGTCGACCAGTATGTGCGGACGGACGCAGGCTGGGCGCATCGCGCCGTCGGCATCGATGCCGAGGGGCGGCTGGCGTTCGTCGCCGGGGATGCGGTCGTAGCCGCGACCG
>JBGSJD010000599.1:0-3947 GCA_041742195.1 Hyphomicrobiaceae bacterium | reverse complement strand
GGGACCGGCATCGGCGGTCTGCTCATGGGCCTTGCGGCGGAGCGCGCGGGAGTTCGCCTGACGGTCGCCTTCGGAGCGCTGATGGTCGGCGCCGGTCTTGCGCTATCGTCCCTCGGCGCGGCGTGGCAACTCTATGCCGGGCACGGCCTTCTCGTCGGGCTGTTCGGTCTCGGCGCCATCAACGCTCCGCTCTACGTCTATGTCTCGCGCTGGTTCGAGGCGAAACGCGGGACGGCCGTCGCGCTCATTGCGAGCGGGCAGTACGCTGCGGGCGCTTTCTGGCCGCCGCTCTTCGAGCGCGCCATCGCTGCATGGGGATGGCAGCAGACGATGCTGTGGTTCGGGGTGCTCGTTGCCGGAGTGATCGCCCCGTTGGCGATGCTGGTCCTGAAGCCGCCGCCGATCGTTGCTCCACCTGCGGAAATCGTGCGCGCCGCGGGGGCGCCGCCGCCACGCCTCCTCGGGCTGCCGCCGAACGTGCTGTTCGCGCTCCTCGCCATCGCGTCGTTCCTCTGCTGCATTCCGATGGCGATGCCGTCGGCGCACCTGATCGCATTCTGCGGTGACCTCGGCATCGCACCGGCCAGGGGCGCGGCGATGCTGTCGCTGCTGCTCGTCTGTGCGTTCCTCTCGCGGCAATTCTGGGGATGGATGTCGGATCGGATCGGGGGACTGCTCACGCTGCTGACGTGCTCGGCCGCGCAGGCGCTCGCCGTGACGGGATTTCTGGTCACGCAGGACGAGGCCGGGCTGTTCGCCGTCGCAGCCGCATTCGGCCTCGGGTTCAGCGGGCTCATTCCCGCCTATCTTCTGACGGCGCGAAACCTCTTTCCGGCCAGTGAAGCGGCGTGGCGCATGCCAGCCCTCCTGCTCACCGGGACCACGGGCATGGCCGCGGGCGGATGGATCGCCGGCGTCATCTACGACACGGTCGGCTCCTACGGTCCGGCGTTCGCCACGGGGCTCGCGGCCAACATTCTCAATCTGCTCATTCTCAGCGGCCTCGTCATCGTGTGGCGGCGCTCACTTGCAACCGAGGGCCGGCGTCTCACCGCCGGATCGTGACGCGAACCGACGTCCGCCGAGGCACTCCCGGCGCTTCGACGAATAGCCCGTGACGGCAGTCAGGATCTGGTCCAGCATTGCCGTGCCGCTCCGATCGTGCATTCGCCGGACCGGCATGGCGGCACATGCCGATAGGCCATTTTTTCAAGCGCTTCGCAGCCGTCGAGCGCGCGCAATCGGATGCAAGACACCGGCGATTACAGCCGGGTCGAAAAACTCTCCGGGAGGTCCTCATGTCCAAGATCGCGCTCTCCATAATCGGTGGCGCTGCCGTGCTTGCTGTGGCGGCGGCGCCAACTGCCGTCGACGCCCAGAAGAGCGGTGGTACGCTTCGTGCCTACCTCACCACCAATCCGCCCAGCACGTCGCTCCACGAAGAAACGACGATCGAGGTCGTGCATCCGTTCTCGGCCGTCCACAGCAACCTCGTCCGTTTCGATCCGACGAAGGCGAGCCACGACGCGTCAACGATCATTCCGGAACTCGCGACGAGCTGGCAGTGGGACGCCACGAAAACGAAGCTCACCTTCAAGCTGCGCGAAGGCGTGAAATGGCACGACGGGCAGCCGTTCACCGCCAAGGACGTCGCGTGCACCTTCCATCGGCTCAACGGCAAGGAAGCGAACTACTTCCGGCGCAATCCGCGGAGCGCGTGGTACGAGAACCTGACCGAAGTCACAGTCAACGGCGATCACGAGGCGACGTTCCACCTGAAGGTGCCGCAAGTCTCGCTGCTCTCGATGCTCGCGTCGGGCTACACGGGGCTCATCCCCTGTCACGTCGACGGCAAGACGATGCGGACGACGCCGATCGGCACGGGCCCCTTCAAGTTCGTCGAATTCAAGAGCAACCAGAGCGTTTCCCTCAAGCGCAATCCTGACTATTGGGACAAGGGGAAACCCTATCTCGACGGCATCGAATGGCGCATCGTCACCAGCCGCTCGACACGCATCCTCGCCTTCTCGACCGGCGAATTCGACATGACGCGCTCGGCGGACATCACCATTCCGCTGATCGGGGACATCGCGAAAAGCGCGCCCCAGGCCATCTGCCAGCTGCGCCCGACGAACGTGACGACACACCTTCTCGTGAACCGTGAGGTCGAACCGTTCAACAATCCCCAGCTCCGGCGCGCGATGGCGCTCGCCATCGACCGGCAGGCGTTCATCGACATTCTTGGGCACGGCAAGACCTTCCTTGCCGTCAACATGCAGGCGCCGCCCGAGGGCAAGTGGGGGATGCCGAAGGAGGAGCTCGCGAAGCTGCTCGGCTACGGTGATCCCGCGAAGCAGCGCGCCGAAGCCATCAAGCTGATGGAGAGCCTCGGCTACGGGCCGAACAAGAAACTGAAAGTGAAAGTCGCCACGCGCGACTTCAACAATTTCCGTGATCCGGCCGTGATCCTCGTCGACCAGCTCAACAAGATCCATTTCGATGCGACGCTCGACATCGTCGAATCCTCGCAGTGGTACAATCGTATCTTCACCCGAAACTATCAGGTGGCGCTCAATCTGGCCGGCGCCGGTGTCGACGATCCGGACGGCGTGCTCAGCATGGGCTTCAAGTGCAATTCGCCGGCGAATTTCGCCAAGTATTGCAATCCGGAGGTCGACAAACTCCTCGCGCAGCAATCACAGGAGTTCGATGCCGCCAAGCGCAAGGAGATCGTCTGGCAGATCGAGCGCACGCTCGTCGAGGAAGTCGCACGCCCCATCATCTATCACGGCAACAACGCCACCTGCTGGCATCCGCATGTGAAGGGGCACGTACAGCCTGAAAACTCGATCTACAACAGCTGGCGGTACGATCAGGTCTGGCTCGACAAGTGATCGGCAGACTCGAATGCAGGGGGCGGGTCTTTTGGCCTCGCCCCTTGTGGTCTACACTCACGACATGACCAGCACTCCCCTTACACCCGCAGAAATCGAGCGGTACAAGCGCCACCTCGTCCTCAAGGACGTCGGCGGGCAGGGCCAGCAGAAGCTCAAGGCAGCGCGCGTCCTGCTCATCGGCGCGGGCGGCCTCGGCAGTCCGCTTGCCGTGTATCTCGCTGCGGCCGGCGTCGGCACGATCGGGCTCGTCGACGACGACACCGTCTCGCTCTCGAACCTGCAGCGGCAGATCCTCCACGACACCGAACAGATCGGACAGGCCAAGGTGGATAGCGGGCGGGCCATGATCGGCCGGCTCAATCCCCATGTTGAGGTGGTCTCTCATCGCACCCGGCTCGACGCCGGCAATGCGATGGACCTAATCTCCGACTACGACATCGTGGCCGACGGCTCCGACAACTTCGCGACGCGCTATCTCGTGTCCGACGCCTGCCACCTGGCGCGCCGGCCGCTCGTGTTCGCGGCCGTCGGGCCCTTCGATGGCTACATCACGACGTTCAAGTCCTATGAGACCCGGGCCGACGGCACGCCCAATCCCACCTATCGGTGCCTGTTTCCCGAGGCGCCGCCGGCCGGCACGGTCGCCAATTGCGCGGAGGTCGGCGTGCTCGGCGCCGTAGTCGGGGTCGTCGGAACGCTGCAGGCGACCGAGGTGCTCAAGGAGCTCATCGGCATCGGCGAGGGGCTCGTCGGGCGGTTGATGATCTACGACGCGCTCGGCGCGCGCTTCGAGCAAATCCGCTACGGATGGGACAAGAGCAACCCGCTTTCGGGCGCGACAGCGACCATCACGGATCTGTCGCATCACTGGACCGACGCGGGCGGCGCCGTGTGCCTCGCCGATCAACCGGCCAACTCATGACGGGGGTTGCGCGAACCGGGCGGCCGCCGCGGCGCATCCGTGGGGTCCTCTTCGACAAGGACGGCACGCTCCTCGACTATGCCCGCACCTGGACACCCATCAATCGCGACGTCGCGTTCATAGATCGG
>JBGSJD010000598.1:0-2417 GCA_041742195.1 Hyphomicrobiaceae bacterium | reverse complement strand
CAGCGCGCCGAATTGCCGACGGGGTGGCCGGCCGGCATGACGGCGCTCGTCTTCAACACGCGGCGGCCACCCTTCGCCGACAGGCGCGTCCGCGAGGCGCTGACCCTCATGTTCGATTTCGAATGGGTCAATCGCAATCTGTTCCACGGCCACTACGCCCGCACCGAGAGCTTCTTCCAGCGCTCCGATCTCTCCTCCGTCGGTCGCCCCGCCGACGCGCTTGAGAGCAAATTGCTCGCCCCCTTCCCGGGCGTCGTGGCGCCGGCCATTCTTGAAGGCAACGCACGCCAGCCGCGGAGCGACGGCACCGGCCGCAATCGGGACAACATGCGCCGCGCCGTCGCCCTGCTGCGTGAGGCGGGCTTTGCGCAGGAGCAGGGCCGCATGGTCGACGTGAAGACACGTAGACCGCTCGCGTTCGAAATGATGGCAGCAAAGCGCGCCGAGGAACGGCTGTTCCAAGCCTACGCACGCAACCTCGCCCAGATCGGCATCGCGGTCGAGATCCGCAGCACCGACAGCGCCCAGCGTTGGGCGCGGCTCAAGTCGTTCGACTTCGACATGATCCAGTGGACCTGGGGCGCCTCCCTGTCGCCGGGCAACGAGCAGAGGAACCGCTGGGGTAGCAGTAGCGTCGAGGCACAGAACTCGCTCAATTTCGCCGGCGTCGCGAGCCCCGCCGCCGACGCCATGATCGAGGCCCTGCTCGCCGCCCGCGAGCGGCCGGACTTCGTCTCCGCGACCCGCGCCCTCGACCGTGTCCTCCTGTCGGGGGCCTATGTGCTGCCCCTCTTCCATCCGAAAGGGCAATGGGTCGCCTGGCGCTCCACGTTGCGCCGCCCCGATCGGCTGCCACTCTCGGGCTTCGCGCTCGACACCTGGTGGGTTGCCGGGCCCTGAGGGGCAGGCCAGTTATGCCCGTGGTGAGGGGCTGGGTCGTCTCGGTGCCGGCTTGCCATGGCGGCTGCCTCCGGCGACAGTCGGCCGGCTCGCGACGTCGCCCGGTATCGGCCGCTCCGCGACGGTCGAGGCAAGAGGCGGCAGGGGCAAACGGACGATGCAGCAGGACGCGAAGCCGAGCGCCATGGCGGCCGGTTCGATGATGCTCGGCGGCGTGCTGGCGCTGGCCTTTGCCATGAACATGCTGGGGCGCGGCGCCACCGAAGTCTTCGCCGTCTTCCTGCTGCCCGTCGAAAAGGCGCTGGGCGCCTCCCGCTCAGAGATCACGGCGGTCTATTCGCTGTTCATGCTGGTCAACGGCTTGTCCGGCCCCATCGCCGGCACGGTGTTCGACAAGCTTGGCGCCCGCGCCGCCTACTGCAGCGGCCTCCTCATTCTGGGCGGCAGCCTCTGGCTGGCCGGTTACGCCACGTCGGTCTGGCACTACGCCGCGACGGTCGGTCTCGCGGCCGGCTTCGGCATCTCGCTCATCGGCATGGTGTCGGCCAACGCCCTGTTGAGCCGCTGGTATCAGGCCCGACTCGGAACCGCGATCGGCATCACCTACGCCGCGACTGGCTTCGGCGTTCTCCTGATGGCGCCCATCGCCCAGGTCCTGATCGCCCGCTACGGCTGGCGCGATGCCTACGGCATCATCGGCATGAGCCTCGTCGGCCTCGCTTTCGCGACGGCGCTCCTCCCGTTGACGCGCATGTGGCAAGGCTCGGCGGAGTGGCGGGTTACGCGAACCGCCCAGGAGCGGCGCCCCGGCGGCGGCTGGACCATCTCCACAGCCATGCGCTCACGCGCCTTCTGGGCGCTGGTGCTGGTCTATTTCTTCACCTCGCTCGCGAGCTTTGCGGTCTCGCCGCAATCGGTCGCCGCGATGATCGAGGCCGGCATCGCGCCGCTCGTCGCCGCGACCGCGTTTGGCGTCTCGGGCATGCTGTCGCTCATCGGCAACGCCAGCATCTCGCCCCTCGTCGATCGCTACGGGCAGCGCCTCATGATCACGCTGTCGTATCTGGGCACGATCGGCGGCATCCTCTGCCTCGCAGCGTTGCCATGGCACCCGTCGTGGCTGCTGATGTACGGCTGGGCGATCCTCTTCGGCATCAATCAGGGCACGCGCGGGCCGATCATCTCCACCCTCACCGCGACCGTCTTCGCCGGCGGCGGTGTCGGGCGCATCTACGGCACCATCGCGCTCGGCATGGGAACGGGGGCCGCCATGGGCTCGTGGATCTCGGGCCTGCTCCACGACGCGACGGGAACCTATCTCGCGTCGTTCCTGTTTGCAGCGGCGAGCGCCGCGATCGGCATGGTCACCTTCTGGACCGTCCCCGATCTGAAGGACGCCCGGGAGCGCAATCGTCGTCTCGCAGCCGAAGACCGGCAGGCGTCAGGCTGATCGCGGACGCGTCGGCCCGGCCCCGACCTGCGATCTCAGCAGCAGCCGCCGCCCGATGGCGCGCACG